>CAZULX010000109.1:0-4746 GCA_964621335.1 uncultured Streptomycetaceae bacterium | reverse complement strand
GGTCCAGTATATGCGGTCTGCCGAACGACTGCATCAGGCGGAGGCGTAGTCAATTGTCCGGACGAATAAAAACACTCATCCAGCGGCTCTACGACGAGGGCATCGATCGGCACGACGCCGTTGCCGCCGCCGCGTTCTACTCGCCGGACGCAAAAAACCACGGCCGCACCGTCGGACGCGAGGGCATGCAGAAGGTGTTCGAAGCGCTCTTCAGCACCTTCCCCGATTTTCACTATCGCATCGACGAAGCCACGGCCGAAGGCGATCGCGTGGTGTGCAAAGTCACCATGACCGGCACGCATCTCGGCGAGCCCATCGCGATGCCTGGCGCTTTCGGCGGCATGCTCACGGGCATCCCCGCCACGGGGAGGAAAGTCGAGGTTCTCCAGTTTCACAGCTTTCGCATCGCCGGCGATCAAATCACCGAGCACTCCGCCGTTCGCGACGACCTCGGCATGTGCAAACAGCTCGGTCTGGTCAAACCCCCATATCCATAGGAGGCACCCAAATGGCAACGCTTTACGAAATCTCGATACCGGTATTCGTCCGTCACCTGAACGGTCTCGCCGGCTGCATGAAGAAGGCCCAGGCCGCTTACACTGAAAAGAAGTGCGACGAGACGACGCTCTTCCACTACCGCTTCTATCCGGACATGTTCAGCTTCGCGAGGCAGGTGCAGATGGCGACCACTCACACGGTCGGATTCGCGGCCCCGCTCGCAGGCGTCGAAGCGCTCAAGCTCGAGGACAACGAGAAGAGCATCGCCGATCTCATCGCCCGCTGCGAGAAAACGACAGCCTGGCTGAAGTCGATCACGCCCGAGCAGTTGAGCGGCGGCGAGGAGAAAAGCGTCACGGTGAAAAGACCGACAGGCGAAGTGCAGATGAAAGGCCTCGCGCTGCTGCTCGATCGCACGATGCCCAACTTCATGTTCCACTGCACCACCGCCTACGTCATCATGCGCCACAACGGCGTCGAGATCGGCAAGCGCGACTTCATGGGCGCGAGCTGATCCCCGGCATCCGTAACGAAGGGCGGGCGTATTTCCGAGTGGCACGCCCGCAAGACCGGTGAGAGGTGCGGCATGGATCTCATGTTGAAAGGCAAGGTCGCGGTCGTCGGCGGCGCGAGCAAAGGCCTCGGGCGCGCGTGCGCCCAGGCGCTGGCGGAAGAAGGCGTGAACCTCGCGATCTGCAGCCGCTCGCAGCCCGATCTCGAGCGTGCCGCGCAGGAGATTCGCGGCGGCACTGGCGTCGAGGTCCTCGCGTTCGCGGGGGACCTCGACCAGCACGAAACCATCCGCAAGCTGATCGCCGCGACCGTCGATCGCTACGGCCGTCTCGATATCCTCGTCAACAATTCGGGCGGCCCGCCGCTCGCCGATGCCCGCGACGCAACCGAAGAGCAGTGGGCGACGGCCGTGCAGCGCTCGCTCCTGTTCTTCGCGCGCATGTCGCGAGAAGCGCTGCCGCACCTTACGCGCAGCGGGGCCGGACGCATCGTCAACATCCTTGCGAGCACCGTTTACCAGCCTATCCCCAAGCTCGCGCTCTCGGGCGCCACGCGCATGGGCGTCGTCGCTTTCGCCAAGAGCCTCGCCGATGAGGTCGGCCGCGACGGCGTTCTCGTGAACAACGTGTGCCCGGGCTCCATCCTTTCCGAGCGCATGCTCACCAACGTGCAGGCGCGGGCGAAAGAGAAAGGCTGGTCGGTCGAGGAAGCGCTGAAGGAGCGCGCCGGCGAGACAGCACTCGGGCGCATCGGCGAGCCGAAGGAGCTCGCGAACCTGGTGGCGTTCCTCGCATCGGCGAAGTCGAGCTACATCACCGGAACGACGATGCGAGTGGACGGCGGACTGGTGCGCTCGGTCCTGTAAGCCGAAATCTCCTCCTGCGAAAGCGAGCACTGTCATGCCCACGACCCGGATACGCACCGTGACCGCCGGAGCTGCCGACGGCTTTCCGCTGGAGACCGCGACGAGCGCCGAGCTCGGTTTTCACGAGCCTGCGCTCGAGCGGCTGCGGGAGCTGATCGCGCGCCATATCGGCGAGGGGCGCTATCCGGGGGCGCAGATCGCGCTCGCGCGTCACGGACGCCTGGCATTGTTCGAAGCCTTCGGCCAGGCGTCCATCGAACCCGCTGACGCGGCGACGACCCGGACGCTGTGGCTCCTCTTCTCCAACACCAAGGTGATCACCGCCGCCGGTATCTGGGGGCTGGTCGAAGACGGCGCGATCACTTTTTCCGATCGCATCGCCGATCACATTCCCGAGTTCGCGCGCCACGGCAAAGGCGAGATCACACTCGCGCAGCTACTCAGCCACCGCGCCGGTTTCCCGAGCCACAACGTGTCGCCGCAAGGCTGGACCGATCACGAGCGCATGCGCGCCGAGATCTGCGATTTCACCCTGGAATGGACGCCCGGCTCGCGGCTGCACTATCACTCTCGATCGGCGTTCTGGGTTGCGGCGGCGCTGATCGAGGCGATCGCCGGAGGCGACTATCGCGATTTCCTGCGCCGCCGGATCATCGAGCCGCTGGGCCTCGGCGGCGATCTCTTCGTCGGCCTGCCCGATGCGGAGCACGCCCGCGTCGCCACGATCTACGAGCCGGATGCAGCGGGCGCGCAGCGCGCGCTCGATCCCGAGAACACCGCGCCTTACCGGCGCGCGGGGATTCCCAGCAGCGGCGGCCATGCCACCGCGCGCGCTCTGGCGGCTTTCTATCAGATGATGGCGAACGACGGAGAGCTGAACGGCCGGCGGATTTTCTCGCGCCGGCTCGTCGAGTACGTCACGCGCAATCACACCGGCGACATGCTCGATCACGGGATGGGGATTCCCATGCACCGCGGCCTGGGCGTGCACGTGCGGGGCGCCACCGACCGGATACGGGGCTTGGGCACGCTCGCCTCGCCGCGCACTTTCGGGCACGGCGGCGTCGGCACGTCGTACTGCTGGGCCGACCCCGATTCGGGCGTGTCGTTCGCCTACATCAGCAACAGCCGCATTCCCGATCCGTGGCACAGCCGGCGGCTCGATCTCGTTTCGAACCTGGTGCACGCGGCGATCGTCTGATCCGAGCGAAAGAACTCGGGGGAAGCATGGAACAAGCGATCGTAGTGGCCGCCCTGCTCAAGGCACTTCATTTCGCTGCGGACAAGCACCGGGATCAGCGGCGCAAGGACGAAGAGGCCTCGCCCTACATCAATCACCCGATCGAAGTGGCCGAGCTCCTCACCCGGGTCGCCGGCGTCACCGACGTGGTCACTTTGCAGGGCGCGATCCTGCACGACACGATCGAAGACACGAACACGACACCGCAGGAGCTGGAGAGCGTGTTCGGACCCGAAGTGCGGCGAGTCGTCGAGGAAATGACCGACGACACGAAGTTGCCGAAAGCCGACCGCAAGCGCCTGCAGATCGAGCACGCGCCACATCTGTCGGAGCGAGCGAAGCACATCAAGCTCGCCGACAAGATCGCGAACGTGCGCTCGATCACCGAAGCGCCTCCGGCGAAATGGGCGCTCGCGCGGCGCAAGGAGTATCTCGACTGGACCGAGCAGGTCATCGCGGGGCTGCGAGGGTCGAGTCCTCCGCTGGAAAAGCTGTACGACGAGCTGCTGGTGGAAGGCAGGAGAGTGCTCAATGCGCTACATGACTAGTGGTCTGTCCCCATAACGCCGGAATCCATCTTGATGTGTATGAGTTTTAAAATAGATTCTGGATCGCGTCCGCACTGGCGGACTTGTCCAGAATGACGATGGTTATTTAACGTATCTCTGGGACAGCACACTAGCCATCGCGCCTCACTACGCTGGTCTACCGCCTTTATCTCCACAGTGACTCGTAGAAGATCAGTAGCGTCAGGCTCGGCATGCAGCAACCCGAAGGTTTCGGGTTGCAAGCCCGGCGCGTGCCGTTGAGCTTGAAAATAGCTGCAGAGATACGTATAACCACCGCTCGTCAGCCAGTCCATCGCCGCCCGAGCCTGATTTCGCCCCCCGCCGCCTGCTTCCTCGCTGCGGCGCGGCCTGAACGATAGAAAGCCGTTATCCATGCACATGCAATTTCCCTTAGACGAAGGCTCGGCGAGCGTCGCACGCCCCAACGATCCGCTGCGTAACGTCAAGCCCCCGCGCATCGACCGCAAGCGCTTCCTGCTGGCATTCAACCGCGATGCCCGATTTCACGATCGCTTCCCGCAAACGGTATATCTCGACCGTGAAATCGGCGATGTCCTGTGGGTTTACCAGAACGACGAGGAAGCGGAGGCCGAGGGCGTGCGCGGCGGTCTCAACGACGAGCATCGGGCGCAGGTAGCGTCGGCGCCTCAGCGCTATCTCGTGATACCAGGCCGCTCGCACGACGAGCATCATCGGATCCTGAGGGACTTTCTCGATTCCGACTGGACGGTGGACGAGAGCGAGAAAGCGCTCGCGAGAAGTGCATATTCGCAGTCCATCGGCGGGTGGCTCAGCACCGTGGAGAACGAGGAAGCGGTGAAAGCGTATTTCGAGTACAAGGAAATGACGCTGCGGGCGATGGCGCAACAGTTCCTGCGGGACAACCGGATCAGGTAATCCCGGCGCGCGGCAAGGCCGCGGGTCTCACGTCCAGAACCTGCCTCAGTTCCACAGCTCCAACCTGCGCATGTACACCTACCTTCAGTCCCGCATCCGCGGCACGGCAAACGTCGGGCCGGGCGCGCCCCCGCCCGGCCTGATGGCTTTTTACTGGCACTTCG
>CAZULX010000108.1:0-8219 GCA_964621335.1 uncultured Streptomycetaceae bacterium | reverse complement strand
AGGTTACGTGTTCGCATCGGACACCGACACCGAAGTCATCGCGCATCTGGTGCATTCGAAAATGAAGAGCGGCGCGGACCTGGTCGAAGCCGTGCGCGCGAGTGTCGGCGAGCTGACGGGCGCGTATGCGATCGCCGTCGTCGACGAGAAGGACCCGCAACGCCTGGTCGTCGCCCGCATGGGCGCGCCGCTGCTGCTCGGTCTCGGCGACGGTGAAAACTTCGCTGCGTCCGACGCATCGGCTCTGGTCCAGGTGACCCCGCGCGTGATCTACCTCGAAGAAGGCGACTGCGCTGAAATCAAGCTCGGCGGCGTACGCGTGATCGACGCCGACGGGCATCTCGCGGAGCGGCCCGTCCACGTGAGCAGCCTCTCGTCGGCCGACGTCGAGCTCGGGCAGTACCGCCATTACATGCAGAAGGAGATCTTCGAGCAGCCGATGGCGGTCGCGAACACGCTCGAGCTGGTGGTGAACGCACGTGGCGTCGCGCCCCAGCTTTTCGGCGCCGAAGCCGAGAGCATCCTGCGCGACATCGACAGCGTCCTCATCCTCGCGTGCGGCACGAGCTTCCACGCCGGGCTTGTCGCGCGCTACTGGCTCGAGTCGCTCGCCGGCATTCCGTGCAACGTGGAAATCGCAAGCGAGTATCGCTACCGGGAGTCGGTGCCCAACCCGAAAACGCTGGTGGTGACGATATCGCAATCGGGGGAGACCGCCGACACCCTTGCGGCGCTCAACCATGCGCGCTCGCTCGGTCAGGAGCGGACGCTCACGATCTGCAACGTCCCGGAGTCGGCTCTGGTGCGCCATTCCAAGCTGCGCTTTCTCACGCGCGCCGGGCCGGAGATCGGCGTGGCGTCGACCAAGGCGTTCACGACGCAGCTTGCGGCGCTGGTGCTCCTCACCATGACGCTCGCCAAGTTGCGCGGGCGCCTGACCGAGGCGCGCGAAGCACAGCTCATGAACGCATTGCGTCACCTGCCCGCGGCGCTCACGCGAGTGCTCGCGATCGAGGGCGAGGTCGAGAGCTGGGCGGAGCGCTTCGCGCAGCACGACGACGCGCTCTTCCTGGGACGGGGGATCCACTACCCCATCGCGATGGAAGGCGCGCTCAAGCTGAAGGAGATTTCCTACATCCACGCCGAAGCCTACGCGGCAGGGGAATTGAAGCACGGTCCTCTGGCCCTGGTAGACAAGAACATGCCGGTCGTGGCGATCGCCCCGAAAGACACGCTTTTCGAGAAGCTCAAGTCGAACCTGCAGGAGGTTCGGGCGCGCGGTGGCGAGCTCTACGTCTTCGCCGATCAGGATGCCGGGCTGGCGGAAAGCGATGGTGTGCGTGTGATCGCAATGCCCGACCACGCCGGACTGCTTTCGCCGATATTGCACACGGTGCCCTTGCAGCTCCTCGCCTACCACGTCGCCCTCCACCGGGGCACCGACGTCGACAAGCCGCGCAATCTCGCGAAGTCGGTCACCGTCGAGTAGGACGCGCGCACCGGCAGTGGCGCGGGAGGCGGTTTACTTCGGGCTGCGGCGGTCCCGGGCCATCACGATGAGACCTTCGAGCGTCTGGATCACGCCGGGCATCGATTCGGCCATGCCGCTCGAGGTGAGGTAGCGCCCGTCTACCACGAGTGAAGGTGTTCCGGGCACCCCATAGGCCTCGGTCAGGCTTTTCGACGCATCCACCTTCCGCGACACCTCGGGTGAGTTGTACGCCGTGAGCCACTGAGTCGGCGCGATACCGTTGCGCGCCGCCCAGTCCGCCGTGGCGTTTGCAGTCGAGAGCCACTCCTTGTTCTGGTGCAACGCGGAGTAAACCGAGTGGTGCAGTCGTTCGAGCTCCCCGAGCGCTTCGAGCGTGTAATAGATTCGCGCGTGCGGGAGCCAGCTGTCGCGAAATGCCGCCGGAATGCGTCGCAGCTCGATATCGGCCGGCTTGCGCTTGATCCATGCCTCGAGCGCCGGCTGCAGGTTGTAGCAGTGCGGGCAGCCGTACCAGAAAAACTCGACGACCTCGATCCGGTTTCCGGTCGCGACGGGCTGGGGTTTGATTGCGATGTAATCGATCTTCTCGCGCAGGGGCGCCTGCTGCGCGCACGCGAGGCCGATGGAAGCGAGCGCGAGCATCGCGAGCGCGAGCAGGCGTGAATAGACGCGCGCCGACACGATTACTTCGCCCCTGCTTTCCTGCGCGACCCGGAGACCAGCTGGTCGAGCACTTTGAAAAACCGGTCGTAGTCGACCGACGCCCCGGGCGACGTCATCGACGGTCCGGTCAGGAAGCGGCCGTTGACGACGAGCGCCGGCGTGAACGGAATGTTGTAACGGCGCGTGGTCTCCACCGCGCGCTTGGTGAGGCTCTGAACCGCGAACGAATTGTAGGCGTCGGTGAATTTTTGCTTGTCGACGCCCTTGGACGCGGCCCAGTCGAAGAGTACCTTGGAGTCCTGCAGCCGGATCTTCTGATCGTGAACCGCCGCGAAAACGTCGTGGTGCAGCTTGTCCACCAGCCCCATCGCTTCGAGCGTGTAATAGATGCGGGCGAATGGCAGCCAGGAGTCCTGGAAAACCGCGGGAATGCGTTTGAACTCCACGTCGGACGGCTTGCGCTTGAGCCATGCGGAAAGCGAAGGTTGCAGCGAACGACAGTGCGGGCAGGTGTACGAGAAGAACTCGATCACCTCGACTTTGTCGCCGCTTTCGGTCGGCTGCGCCGGGGTGACCGGCTGGAAGTCCTTGCCCGCGACCTGCGCTGACGCGAGGCCGGTCATCGAGGAGAGGAAGAGCGCGACGGCTGCGAGGCGCAGCCAACCTGCGAAACGGTGCATTACGTGAACTCCTGGAGATTAGCGTTCAGCGGTCGGCCTCGCGCGTCTTGATGAGCGTGGTCTGAACGCCGTTCTGCTTGAGAGTGTCGCGAGTGCGGTTAAGTTCTTCAACGCTCGTATAGGGGCCGATACGCACGCGGTGCCAGATGCCTTTGTCCGGCACGGCGCTCGTCTCGATGCTGGCCTCGATGCCGAGCAGCGCAAGCCGTGCCTTGAGGTTGTCAGCATCCGGCGCATTCTGAAACGCGCCGGCCTGCAGGAAGAACGCTTCCCTGGCCGCTGCCGTTGACCCCTTTTGCGGTTCCTTCGCCTGCTTGTCGGAGTCTTCGCCCGGCAGGATTTTGTAGAAGTCGAAGCGCGGCTTGGATTCTTCGGCCTGGGCGGCCTTCTCGTCGACTTTCGCGGTCTTCGCCGGCGGGGCTTTTACGACGTCGGGCTTCGCCGCCTGGCGTGCGGAGGAGAACGGGTTGGGCATCTTGTTGATGTACCACGCGACGCCCAGAGCGATGCCGAGCCCGAGGATGAGGCCGATCAGGATGCCTGCGAGCAACGAGCTGCCGCTGCCTCGCCCGCGCTGGCGGTCGCTGCCCTTGTAATCCCTCGACATCGGTCTATCTTACATTTTTTCAGGTGCAGACACACCCAGCAGGGCGAGTGCGTTGCGCAGCACGTGGCGCGCCGCCGTGACGAGCGCAAGGCGAGCGAGCTTTACTCGCTCGTCGTCGATCAGAATGCGCGTGGCATTGTAGTAACTGTGAAAGTCCGCCGCGAGATCTTTCAGGTAGAAGGCGATCACGTGCGGAGAGAGCTCGCGCGCCGCGTTTTCGACCGCCTCGGGGTATGCCATCAGGCGCTCGAGCAGCACGCGCTCTTCACCGGACGTGAGCGCCGCCGTGTCGGCAGCGTTGAGAGCGGCGGGGTCGCCGCCCCACTGCTCGTGAACGCTGCACACGCGCGCGTGAGCGTACTGGATGTAATAAACCGGATTCTCGTTGCTGCGAGACTTCGCGAGATCGAGGTCGAAATCGAGGTGCTGATCGCTTTTACGCAGCACGTAAAAAAGCCGCGCCGCATCGTTTCCGACCTCGTGCCGCAGCTCGCGCAGCGTCACGAACTCCCCTGCCCGCGTGGACATCGAGACTTTCTCGCCATTGCGGTAGAGCACCGCGAACTGCACCAGCGAGACGGTGAGCTGCTCCCTGCTGAGTCCGAGCGCCTCCAGCGCGCCCTGAACGCGGGGAATATAGCCGTGGTGGTCGGCGCCCCAGACGTCGATCACGAGGTCGTAGCGGCGCTCGAATTTATCGACGTGATAGGCGATGTCCGACGCGAAATACGTGTACTGGCCGTTTTCTCGCTGGACGACGCGGTCCTTCTCATCGCCGAACGCGGTCGAGCGAAACCACTGCGCCCCGTCCTTTTTGTAGATGTGGCCGGCTTCGGCGAGCCTGCCGACCGCGTGCGCGACTTTGCCCGAATCGTACAGCGAGCGCTCGGAGTACCACGTGTCGAACGTGACTCCGAACTGCGTCAGGTCCTCGCGGCAGTCCGCGAGCTGCCGGTCGAGGGCGTAGGCGTGCACTTCTTCGTAATCGCCGCCGAGCAGGGACTTCGCGCGCGCGATGAGCGCGTCGAGGTGCGCTTCAGGCTCGGTGGCGTCGTCGGGCGCGCCTCGGACGAGTTCGGCCCCCGGCTTCA
Organism: uncultured Streptomycetaceae bacterium; assembly: GCA_964621335.1. Classification (GTDB taxonomy): domain Bacteria; phylum Pseudomonadota; class Gammaproteobacteria; order Burkholderiales; family SG8-41; genus JAQGMV01. Next base: position 3,686 of record CAZULX010000108.1, on the reverse strand, counting down.
CGTAACGCGTGCCGCGTTCGCCGTAGAGCGCCCGCGCCATGTCGTGAACGTAGTCCCCGCGATAGGCGTTCGACGGGAACTCGATCGTTTCGCCGGCAATCTCGAGGTAGCGCAGCCACGTAGAGAGCGCCAGGATGTCCATCTGGCGTCCGGCGTCGTTCACGTAGTACTCGCGCTCCACGGCGAATCCCGCGGCGTCGAGCACGTTGCAAAGGCTCGCGCCATAGGCCGCGCCGCGCCCATGTCCGACGTGCAGCGGCCCGGTCGGGTTCGCGGACACGAACTCGACCTGTACCCTCTTGCGCCTCCCGAGCAGGCTCTTGCCGTAGTCGCCGGCTTGCGCCAGCACCTCGGTGACGACCCGCTGCTTGAACGAAAGCGCGAGAAAAAGGTTGATGAAGCCCGCGCCGGCGATCTCGGCCTTCTCCAGGTAGGGCGAAGATGGAAGCGCAGCGACGATCGCAGTCGCGATGTCGCGCGGCGAGCGCTTGAGCACGCGCGCGAGCTGCAGCGCGACATTGCACGCGTAATCGCCATGCTGGGCGTTGTTGGGCCGGTCGAGGACCACGGCGGCAGCGGCGCTTTCGGGCCACGCCGCCTCCAGCGCGTCGGCGATCAGGCGGGCGCACAACGCTTTCGCATCGGTCGGACTGATTTCGGGCATGTGCTTCAGAAAGGTGAACTGCCGGTCGCACGCCTGGCATTGACCGGGGCATGCGCAGAGGCAGGCAAAGCGTTGAAGAAGCGGGATTTTATCAGTACGCGCGAACCGCGCCGGCGCCTACAGCTCGGCGGGATCGACTTCGAGCGTCCACCGCGCGACGCTCGATCTCGCCGCAGCGAGCCGTCCCGACCACTCGCGCAGGAACGCCTGCAACGCGGGGCGGGAAGCGCACTGGACGAGGAGCTGCGCACGCTCCCGTCCGGCGAGTCTCACCATGGTCGCCGGCACCGCATCGTAAACCTCGACTTCGCCCGCGAAAGTCTGCGCCATCGCGCGTGCGCGCTCGAGGAATTCGAGGGCGGTCGCCAGATGCGCGGACTCCGCGCGCAGCAGCGCCTGGTGCACGTGGGGCGGAAAGCCGCCGGTCCCCCTTTCCGCGAGCAGCTGGTGCGCGTAACCGCGCTGGTCCTGTGCGCGCAACGCGACGTACAAAGGGTGGTCCGGAAACTCGGTCTGAATCAGCACCTCGCCTTCCACCTCGCCGCGGCCGGCACGTCCGGCGACCTGAGTGAGCAACGCGTACAGCCGTTCGGATGCCCGAAAATCGGAGCTGTAAAGCATGCCGTCGGCGTTGAGCACCCCCACGAGGGCGATGTGCGGGAAATCGTGTCCTTTGGCGAGGATCTGGGTTCCGACGAGAATGTCGACTTCGCGGGCGCGTATGAGCTCCCGCATATCGCCCCACGAGTGCTTGCGACGGGTGCTGTCGCGGTCGATACGCAGCACCCGCGCAGTGGGGAACTGGCGCACGAGCGCGTCCTCGATGCGCTGGGTCCCCTGCCCCAGCGGCGAGAGCGCAGGATTGCCGCAGTCCGGGCACGCGCCGGGAACCGGCGCCTGGTAGCCGCAGTGGTGGCAGTGCAGCTCGCGTTGCGGCATGTGCAACACGAGCTGCGCCGAGCAGCGGTGGCAGCCCGAGAGCCATCCGCAGCTGTGGCACATGAGGACGGGCGCATAGCCCCGGCGATTGATGAAGACGAGGCTTTGCTCGCCGCGCGCGAGCGTCTCACCGATGGCGGTCAGCAGGCGCGGCGCCAGCCCGTCACGTCCGCGCGCGCCATCCAGCGGGATGCATTCGATGCGCGGCGGGCGCGCATTGATGCGCTCGGGCAGCTCGAGGAGGGCGTAGCGGCCAGTGGTCGCGTTGTAATAGGTTTCCAGTGCCGGTGTGGCGGAACCGAGCACGACCGGTATGCCGCGCTGGCTCGCTCTCACCACCGCAAGGTCGCGCGCGGAATAGCAGAAGCCTTCGGTCTGCTTGAGCGAGGTGTCGTGTTCCTCGTCCACGACGATGAGGCCGAGCTCCGGCAGCGGCGCGAACACCGCGAGCCGCGTTCCCAGCACGATGCGCGCACGCCCCGACTGCGCCGCCAGCCAGTTTCGCGCGCGCTCGGTTTCGTTGAGACCGCTGTGCAGGCTGACAAGCGGCGTCTCGGGAAAGCGGCCCTGTACCATCGCTTCGAGCTGGGGCGTGAGCGCGATCTCGGGGACCAGCATCAGAACCTGTCGCCCCGCTTCCAGCACGCTTTGGCAGACGCGGAGATAGACTTCGGTCTTGCCGCTGCCCGTCACCCCGCACAGCAGGAAGCACTGGAATCGGCCGAGATGCGCTTCGATCGACGCTATCGCAAGGCTTTGCGCCGGAGTCAGCGCATTTGTCGTGGCCCCAGCCTCCGCCCGGTGCGCCGTAGCAGGCACTCCGGCCGCTGTCGTTATGCGTTCGATCCAGCCTCGCTCTATCAAGTCGTGGAGGGCCGCGGGCGCGCTCGGCGCAATCGTTCTGACGGCGGCCGGAGCGAGCGCTCGCTGCGCCTGGAACGCGGTAAGGAGTGCGCGTTTTACGCGCGAGCGCGCGGGCAATTCGTCGACGTGGGCGGCCGCACCCGCTGCGGTGACGGCGTAGTGGATCTCCCCTGAGGGATCGGCCCGCACGTGTTTGAAACGTTGGGGCAGTGCGCCCATGACGACCTGGCCGAGCGGGTAGTGATAATAATCCGCGGCAAAGCGCAGCAGGCGCAAGTCCTCGGTGCTGAGGCGCGGCTCGGGCATGACTCTCGAGATGCTTTTCAAACGGTCCGCTGCGACCGTTGATCGAGTAGCGATCTCGAGAACCACGCCGATCAAGCGCCGTTTGCCGAAAGGCACCAGCACGCGCTCACCGACGGCAGGCTCTTCGCATTCGTCCGTGCGATAGTCGAATGTTTGCGCGAGCGGGACGTCGAGGCCTACGCGTGCGATGGGCATAGCCAGGCAGCGTCGGCGTTCGTCGTCGCGGGGCCGGCGATGTCACCACGCGCCCCGATATGCGCGACAAGCGCTTTATCTGATTGAGAAAACCGAAAACTGTTCACAGCCGCCTGTGGATAGATGTGTTGATCGTTGGTGCCGCACGCCGGGCCGCCGGTTCGTACGCGCGAAGTCGCCCCGCAGTGCCGTAGCGGTGCGTCAGACGAATAGGTTGCTACAACAACGACTTACAGTCGGGCTCTGAACGCCCGCCCCGCGGGCGCCGCGGCAGGCCGAGCTAAGGTCTTGCTGTGAATAAGTTTTCTCGGCGGCTGCGAGAGGAGTGCCGCGGTGCGGCACGCTAGTGGTATGACCGACTGACGTCGTGTACTGCATCGACGAGCACGCCGACGTGATCCGGATCGGTGTGCTGGGAGATCCCATGCCCCAGATTGAAAACGTGCCCCGTTCCGCTCCCGTATGCAGCGAGCACGCTATTCACCTCGTGGCGTATGCGCTCCGGCGCTCCGAAAAGCACGCCCGGATCGAGGTTGCCCTGCAGCGCAACGCGATCGCCTATGCGTGCTCTCGCAGACGCGAGGTTCACCGTCCAGTCGAGTCCCACGGCGTCAGCGCCGATCGCCGCGATGTCCTCGAGCCAGGCGCCGCCGCCTTTGGTGAATACGATGCGGGGCACTGTCGCGCCGTCGCGAGTGCGCGTGAGCCCGCTCACGAT
>CAZULX010000107.1:0-2698 GCA_964621335.1 uncultured Streptomycetaceae bacterium | reverse complement strand
GATTCATCATCGACCATCTGGGCCTCATGCAGCCGCGCACGCCGCCCGCCCCGCCGCAGCCGTGGGCCGAGCTGCCGAAGCTGCTCGACTTGGCCAGGCGCCCGAACGCGGTGGTGAAGGTCAGCGGCGCCTGTACGCTGTCCAAAGAACCGTATCCCTTCCCGGACATCTGGGACCCGCTCGCCCGCGTGTTCGACGCCTGGGGAATCGAGCGCTGCCTGTGGGGCACCGACTGGACTCGCGCCTACGCCGTCGTCAACTACGAACAGGCCGTCGAGCCCTTCCGCCGGACCGACCGGCTGAGCGACAGCGAACGCGCGATGCTGATGGGCGGTGCCTGCACCAAAGCCTATGGGTGGTCGCCTACGAAAAGCTAGCCGCATCGGGTCATCCGTGGAAGAAAAAGGAAATCCCCTCCACGCGCTGAGGGTACGCGACTTTCGCCTTTACTGGCTCGCGCTGATTGCGCAGGTTATCGGCCAGCATATGTTTGCGTTCACGCTCGGATGGCTCGCCTTCGAGATCACGGGATCGCAGGCGCAACTGGGGTTCGTTCATCTTTGCGGTTTCGTCCCGCAATTCGCGCTCACGCTGCTGGGCGGCGTACTGGCCGATCGATTCGATGTACGCAGGCTGATCGGTGCCGCGCAGACCAATACGGCGATCGCGATGATCATCGTGGGCGTGGCGGCGATGCTCGGCGTGGCGCAGTTGTGGCACTTGGCGCTGGGGGCCTTTCTGGTGGGGCTGTCGAGCGCCATCGACGAGCCCGCGCGCGCGGCGTTTTTCCCGCGCTTGCTGCCGCGCCCGTTGCTGCGCTCCGCGGTGCCGCTGATCTCCATGGCTTTCGGCAGCAGCCGCGTAATCGCCCCCTCGATCGCGGGATTTCTCATCGCCGCGGCGGGCGCGCCGAGCGTTTTTCTGCTCTCGGCCGCGGCGGTCAGCACGATGATCGGGGTGCTGTTCCTGATTCGCCCGCAGCCCAACGCCGCGCCTTCACACGGCAGTTTGCTCAGCAACTTCACCGCGAGCCTGCGCTACATACGCGCCAACGAAGCATTCGCCAGGCTCATCGGCGCGGCGCTGCTCAACGCCACCCTGGCGATGGGCTTCATCCACGTGCTTCCGGTTTTCGCCAAGGATGTATTGGAGGTCGACTCGCGGGGTCTGGGAATCCTCACCGCCGCCGCGGGTGCCGGCGCGCTGACGGGCTTTCTCACCTATGCCTGGGTGCAGTCGCGCATGTCGCCGAGAAGCCTGATCGTGGGCGCTCTGACCCTGTACAACGTCGCATTGATAGGCCTCGCCTTCAGCGATTGGTACTGGCTTTCTTTCTGCACCATACTCCTGGCCGGCCTCTGCCATGCCTACTTCCTCACCACCGTGCAGGTGATGCTGCAAACCCTGGTCGAGGACCATTACCGCGGGCGGGTGATGAGCGTGTTCGCGCTGGTGTGGAGCTTGATGTACCTGAGCGGCTTTCTCCTGAACAGCGCCGGCGCGCTGGCCGGCCCGCGCCTCGCGCTCGCGGGCGGCGCAGCGATCATGCTGGCCTACGTGTGGCTGTCGCTGGCGCGCGCTGCGGCGCTGAGAAATCTGGTACTGGCGCCCAAACCAGTTATGGGGACAGACCACTAACGTAACCGGGAAATGCCGCGGTAGCGCGTTAGTGGTCTGTCCCCATTATTTGCCCGGAGCCGGGCGGTCTATAATGTGGACGGACCGTTCAAAGGGGCTTCATCCGCAGCAGCACTATCACACCAAAAATCACCACTGTGAGGAGGAATGGCATGAGAGCACTTCGAGTGTTTGCTGCATTCATCGCCGGCATGCTGTGCGCCACGGGCGTCGCCTGGTCGCAGGCTTATCCCGCCAAGCCCGTACGCGTGATCGTCCCATTTCCCCCGGGAGGGGCGAACGACATCGTGGCACGCATCCTTTTGCCCAAGGTCTCGGAGCAGATGGGCCAGTCGTTCATCATCGAGAACCGCTCAGGCGCGGGCGGCACGACGGGCACGGCCGTCATGGCGCAAAGCCGGCCCGACGGCTATACCCTGCTGATACAGACCGTCGCCTCCCATGTTTCCAACGCCCACCTCTACAAGAAGCTGCCGTACGATGCGCTGCGTGATTTCGCGGGGATAACCCCGCTGACGCAGCTGGTGACGGTGCTCACCGTGCATCCCTCGATGCCGACACGGTCGGTGAAGGAATTCATCACGCTGGCGAAGAAACGCCCGAAAGATATTCTCTTCGGCCACGCCGGCTACGGCAGCTTCATCCACCTGAACACCGTGCTCCTGGAGTCCACGGCGGGCATCCGCATCACCGGGGTGCCGTTCAAAGGCGGCGGCCCCGCTGTTGTCGGCCTCATCTCCGGGGAGACCCAGGCCATGCTCGCGGGGATCGGCGACATCCTCGAGCACATCAAGTCGAATCGCGTGCGTCCGCTGGGCGTAGCCTCGACGGCGCGGCAGGCGCTGCTCCCGAACGTGCCGCCGATCGCCGACACCGTTCCGGGTTTCGAAGCCTCGACCTGGGTCAGCATTTTCGCACCGGCGGGAACGCCCAAGGCAATCATCGATCGGCTCAACGCCGAGATCGGAAACGCGATGCGCGATCCCGGGATTGCCTCCAAGCTGAGCGGCCTGACGTACGACCCCGTGCACAAGGCGCCGGAAGACCTCGCCCAGCGCGT
>CAZULX010000106.1:0-3854 GCA_964621335.1 uncultured Streptomycetaceae bacterium | reverse complement strand
GCAGGCCGGATTCGTCTCCGATCTCGACGTGAACCAGTCGGACGCCAACCGCGCGCAGGTCGCCTCGCAGTTGAAGGGACTCGCCCGCGAGCGCGCCGAGGCCATCCACCAGCTCGCGGTGCTCACCGGCCTACTCGATCTCGAATTGCCGCCGGGCGACCTGCGCGAGCTTCCCCGCCCGCCGCTGCCGCCGGCGGGCCTGCCTTCGACGCTGCTCGAGCGGCGTCCTGACGTGCGCGAAGCTGCGGCCACGTACGAAGCCGCCAATGCGCAAATCGGCGTCGCGCGCGCAGCGCAGTTTCCGACGCTCAGCCTCACCGGTTCGCTTGGCACGCAAAGTCGCGAGCTCTCGAGTCTTTTTTCGAGCGGCTCCAGCATCTGGTCGATCGGCCTCAACGCCGTGGGACCGATTTTCGACCACGGCCGCTACGCGGCGCGCACCGAACAGGCCGAAGCGCGCGCACGTCAGGCCGCCGCGTTGTACGAGAAAACGGCGCAGACCGCATTCCACGAGGTCGCCGACGCGCTCTCCAACGTGCGCCTCGCCGCGGATGCCGATGACGATCTACTCACACGCGTCGCCCAGGCGCGAAACGCATTGCGCCTTTCGACGCTGCGTTACGACTCGGGCTACTCGGGATACCTCGAAGTGCTCGACGCGCAGCGCACGCTGAACGAGGCGCAGCTCGTGCTCGCGCGCAATCGGCTGCAGTACCTCGCCTACACCGTCGATCTCATGAATGCACTGGGTGGGGGATGGACGCCGTAGCGGCGCGCTGCGCGGCTACGGCGTAGCGCCGCCAGTAAACGAACAGAGGGAAACCATGGTTTCCCTGCCGCGGCACCTCGCTACACTCGGCAGCCTACCGGCAAGCCGCAGCCCGACAAGAACAGAGGGAAACCATGGTTTCCCTCCGTAACCTCCCTTCCTTCGGCTCGCGGGCGCTCGCTTCGCAGCCTCGATACGTATAATGCGTCGGTGACGCACCGTGGTGATAGCAACCCCTTCGGGAGTCATCACTCTTTGCGGCAGCTCATCATTCTTTGCGGTAGCCCCGTCACTCCTTCGGTAGCCGTCACCCCTTGCGGTAGCTCATCACTCCTTACTTGGAGCCCATGTGCGGGTTCATCGCCTCCTGCGTCCCGATGTCCGACAGTCGATACCCGGGCCGGAACGAGAAGAATGCGCCGACCACGGCCGTTCCAAAGTGCAGCCACACGTTGTTGCCGTAGAGCGGCGTCGTGCCGTAGAGGGTTCTCACTTCGTCCACCGGGATCAGCCCCGCCACGCCCATCACGACGAAAAGTATCGTCCCGGCGCGCGCGAAGACGAGCGAGGAGTAGCGGTTGTTCGCCGACATCGCGGCCCACAGCCCGATCACGAGGTGCATCATGCTCAAGATGACGTTCACCACGAATACGCCGAAGAGGCTCCCGTAGAAGACCCTGATCGTCAGCTCGGGTCCGGCGGGCGGGCGCTCCCACAACGGCGGCACGAAGCCGGCGAGTCCCAGCGCGAGATAAAGCGCCCCACATATCGCAGCGTAAGTCCGAGCCGTCATTCGCGTTCTCCTCGTTGCATCAGCTTGCCATGGACGCGGGCCGTTACAGGCATTCAGCGTGCCTGTTTCAGCGGGCGACGCGATCGTAAAACGACGTGAGCGCGCGGTTGAACGCGTTCGCCTGCTCGACGTTCGACAGGTGCGCCGCCGAGGGAATGATCACGAGCTCGGCGCCTTTGATGTTCTCCTGGATCTGCTTCGCGGCGGCGGGGGTCGTGCCCTGGTCCTGCTCTCCGACGACGACGAGCGTCGGACAATCGATTTCCTTCAGGCGATCGAGGGTATCCATTTTCGAGATCGCGCCGCAGCAGCCGGCATAGCCTTCGACCGGGGTCGCGCGGATGCCGCCCGCGATGCGCTCCACAACGTCCTTGTGCGCCTGGCGGTAGCCTTCGGTGAACCAGCGCCCCAGGGTGCCTTCCACGATGCCGCCCATGCCTTCCCCTCTCGCGGTGCGCACGCGCTCGTCCCACGTCTGTGCCGCGTTCGCCGGGTAGCGGCTCGTCGTATCGGCAAGCACCATGCTCTGGAACACGCCCGGATACTTCGGCGCGAACACCTGGCCGATCATGCCGCCCATCGAAAGCCCCACCCAGTGCGGGCGAGTAACGCCGAGCGCATCGAACAGGGCTTTGGCGTCGTCGGCAAGCTGCTCGAGCGTATACGGCCCCTGCGGCGCGCCCGATTCGCCGTGGCCGCGCGTGTCGTAGCGCAGCACCTTGAACCTGCGGGCGAGGAGCTTCGCCTGCTCGTCCCACATCGACAGATTGCACGCGAGAGAATGCGACATGGCGAGCCATGGGCCTTCGCCTTCGATCGTGTAGTGGGTTTCGATGCCGTTGGTTTTGATTTTCATCGGCCTGCCCTCCTTCTCGTCACTTGTCACACCCCGCCGTTCGCGCGCGCGGGCGTCCTGCTCCAGGACGAGCAGACCGACCCTACGGCGCGTGCGGGACTTGGAACCGCTAGTGTAGCGTGATGCTGGGGGGGCGCCCCGAGAGGAGCGCGGAAAGCGCCGCCGGATCGACGGGTTTCACGAGGTGGTGATCGAAGCCCGCGGCTTTCGAGCGATCCCGGTCTTCCTCCTGGCCCCAGCCCGTCACGGCGATGAGGAGCGGCTGCGCGTCGCCCATCGATTCGCGTATGCGCGCCGCGACGGTGTAACCGTTCATCTTGGGCATGCCGATGTCGAGTATCGCCACGTCGGGCCTGAAGCCGCTCACCTCATCGAGCGCCTGCAGCCCGTCGTGCGCGGTGCGCACCTCGTGCCCGTACATCGCCAGGAGCGCCGCCATCGTGGTCGCCGAGTCGACGTTGTCGTCGACCACCAGGATGCGCAGCGACGTCGCCGGTGTCTCGGTCTTCTCGCTCCCCGCCCTGCCCCCGCCCCTCGGCGTCGCCCTGTGCAGGGCGGGCAGGCGCACCACGAACTCGGCGCCGCGGCCCCTGCCTTCGCTGCGCGCTTCGACCGTGCCGCCGTGGAGCTCGACCAGCCGCTGAACGAGAGTGAGACCGACGCCGAGCCCCCCGTGACCGCGCTCGAGCGCGTGATCGGCGTGCGAGAACATCTCGAAGATGCGCGGCAGCGCTTCGGGCGGGATGCCGACGCCGGTATCGCGCACGCGCAGCACGGCTTGGTCGTCTTCGCGCTCGACCCGCAGCATGATGCCGCCACCGCGCGGCGTGAATTTCGCGGCGTTGTTGATTAGGTTGGACAGCACCTGCGACAGGCGCGTCGCGTCGGCTTCGAGCATGATCGGCTCGCCGGGCATTTGCAGCGTGAAGCGGTGGCCTCCCGCTTCGATCAGCGGCTGGCTCGTTTCGAGCGCGGCATGCACCACGTCCGCGAGCTTCACGCGATCGTGCCGCAGCTCGAGCTTGTTGCGCGTGATGCGCGAAAGATCCACGAGATCGTCGATGAGGCGCGTCATCTGCCGCAATTGGCGCTCGACCACGGCGAGCACCGAGTCCGTTTCCGGCGAGGCCGGCACCTTGAGCTTGAGTATCTGCACGGCGTTGCGCAGCGGCGCGAGCGGATTGCGCAATTCGTGCGCGAGCGTCGCGAGAAACTCGTCCTTGTAGCGGTTGGTGGTACGCAGGACTTCCTCGGCCGCCTTGCGCTCGGAGATATCGACGAGGACGTTGACGGCGCCGCACAGACGGCCCTCCCCGTCGTGCAGGGGGTTCGCGTGCGCGAGCGCCGTCACGCGAGCGCCGTCGGGGCGTTCGATGACGATCTCGCGCCCGTTGTATTCGCGGTCGTTGCGCAGCGCGAGGGCCATCCAGCACTCG
>CAZULX010000105.1:0-5881 GCA_964621335.1 uncultured Streptomycetaceae bacterium | reverse complement strand
TGCTGCTTCCCCAACTTAGCCGGCGCTTCGCTTCAAGCTCGAAGGCGCGGGGCCAGTATTGGAGCCCGTTCGGGAAAGGCACGCCGCCATGGGAAAAGGAGGCGTGAAAAGCCATAAATTATAGTGCCGTACCGCCTGCTTCGCAATCCTTAAACGTTCCGCGATTTCTCCAGGAGCTTGGTCACGCGCCACGCCTTGGTCCTGGAAAGCGGCCGGCACTCCTCGATCTCGACCAGATCGCCCTCGTGATAATCGCCGTTCTCGTCGTGGGCGTGATACTTCTTGGTGCGCGTCACGAATTTGCCGTAAAGCGGATGCTTCACGCGCCGCTCCACCAGCACCGTCACGGTTTTCGTCATCTTGTCGCTAACGACGCGGCCGCTCAGCGTGCGCCCGCTCGAGGCCTGCTTTTCGGTTGCTTCGCTCATGCTTTAGCCTTCGCCTTCTGATTCAGGATCGTGCGCACGCGCGCGATGTCGCGGCGCACCTTTCCGATCTGACTGGTGTTGGTGAGCTGCTGCGTCGCCTTCTGCATGCGCAGGTTGAACTGCGCGCGCAGCAGGGAATTCAACTCCTGCGCGAGCTCGTCCGCGGACTTCGACCTCAATTCGGCTGCCTTCATCTCTTACGCTCCCACCATCCGCTGAACGAAAGTCGTCGCGATCGGCAACTTCGCCGAGGCAAGCCGGAACGCTTCCTTGGCGGTCACCTCGTCGACGCCGTCCATTTCATAGAGAACCTTGCCCGGCTGTATCTCTGCGACCCAATACTCCGGATTGCCTTTGCCTTTGCCCATGCGCACCTCTGCGGGCTTTTGCGAGATCGGCTTGTCGGGGAAGATGCGTATCCAGATGCGCCCGCCGCGCTTGATGTGGCGCGTCATCGCCCGGCGCGCAGCCTCGATCTGACGCGCGGTGAGACGGCCGCGGCCGGTGGCTTTCAGGCCGAACTCGCCGAAGCTCACCTTGTTGCCGCGGGTGGCTTTGCCGGTGTTGCGGCCTTTCTGCTCTTTACGATATTTACGTCTGGCTGGCTGTAGCACGTCTCGCTCCTGTTCTTGCCGGCGTCTTGCGCGGTTTGCGAGCGGGCGGCGGCTCGGGCGGCGCGGGCGCGATCGCGTCGGCGACGATCTGCGCCGGGTCGTTCTTGGCCATGATCTCGCCCTTGAACACCCAGACCTTGATGCCGATCACGCCGTAGGTCGTCTTCGCCTCCGAGAAGCCGTAGTCGATGTCCGCACGCATCGTGTGCAGCGGCACGCGGCCTTCGCGATACCACTCGGTACGGGCGATCTCGATGCCGTTCAGGCGTCCGGCGCTCATGATCTTGATGCCCTGGGCGCCGAGACGCATCGCGTTGGTGATCGCGCGCTTCATCGCGCGCCGGAACATGATCCGCTTCTGCAGCTGCTGGGCGATCGAGTCGGAGATCAGCTGCGCATCGAGCTCGGGCTTGCGCACCTCCTCGATATTGACGTGGACCGGCACGCGCAGCATCTTCTGCAGCTGCGACTTGAGCGACTCGATGTCCTCGCCTTTCTTGCCGATGACGACGCCGGGACGCGCGCTGTAAATCGTGATGCGCGCGTTTTTCGCCGGGCGCTCGATCACCACGCGAGAAACGGCTGCGTGACTCAATTTCTCCTTGAGGAAGTCGCGAACCTTCACGTCCTCCAGCAACATGCTGGAGAAGTTCTTGTTGTTCGCATACCAGCGCGACGCCCAGTTCTTGTTAAGCGCGAGCCGGAATCCCGTCGGATGTATCTTCTGACCCATAAATTAATTCCTTCCGTCGCCGACGGTGAGAAAGATGTGGCACGTCGGCTTGATGATTTTCACGCCGCGGCCTTTCGCCCGGGCGGCGAACCGCTTCAGGACAGGTCCTTTTTCGACGCAGATCTGCGTCACTTTCAGCTCGTCGATGTCGGCTCCCGCGTTGTGCTCCGCGTTGGCAATCGCCGATTCGAGCACTTTGCGGATGATGACGGCGCCGCGCTTCGGGCTGAACTGCAGGATATTGAGCGCGTTCTCCACGGTCTTGCCCCGGATCTGGTCGGCGACGAGCCGCCCTTTCTGGGGAGAAAGCCGCACGCCGCGCAGTTTTGCTGTGGTGTCCATTGGATTCTTTCTACTTCGCCGCCGGCGTGGGGCTCGCCTTCTTGTCGGCCGCGGCCGCCGAGCCCGCCCTCGAATGCCCCTTGAAAGTGCGCGTGTGCGCGAACTCGCCGAGCTTGTGTCCGACCATGTTCTCCGTGACGTACACGGGAATGTGCTGCTTGCCGTTGTGGACCGCTATCGTGAGCCCGACGAAGTCGGGGAGTATGGTCGAGCGTCGCGACCAGGTCTTGATCGGGCGCTTGTCCGACGCGGCCCGGGCGGCTTCGACTTTGGCCATCAGGTGATGGTCCACGAACGGGCCTTTCTTGACTGAACGTGCCATGTGTCTCTACCCCGCGCTCTTCGCGTTGCGACGGCGCACTATCATGCTGTTGGTGCGCTTGTTCTTGCGTGTCTTGTAGCCTTTGGTGAGGACACCCCACGGGCTCACCGGATGCTGGCCCGCGGACGTCCTGCCCTCGCCCCCGCCGTGCGGATGGTCGACGGGATTCATGGCGACCCCGCGCACGGTCGGCCGCACGCCGCGCCAGCGCACGCGCCCGGCCTTGCCGATCGATTCCAGCGAATGCTCTTCGTTTCCGACTTCGCCGATCGTCGCGCGGCAGTGGATGTGCACGCGGCGGATCTCGCCCGAACGCAAGCGTAGCTGCGCATACTCGCCTTCGCGGGCGAGGAGCTGCACCGACGTGCCGGCCGCACGTGCGATCTGGGCGCCTTTGCCGGGCATCATCTCCACGCAGCAGATGGTCGTGCCGACGGGAATGTTGCGCAGCGGAAGCGTATTGCCGGCCTTGATCGGCGCTTCCGAACCGGACATAAGCTGCATGCCCGCTGCGACGCCTTTCTGGGCGATCACGTAACGGCGCTCGCCATCCGCGTAGAGCAACAGCGCGAGATGCGCGCTGCGGTTCGGATCGTATTCGATGCGCTCGACCTTGGCCGCGATGCCGTCCTTGTTGCGCTTGAAGTCGACGATGCGATAGTGCTGCTTGTGGCCGCCGCCTTTGTGGCGCATCGTGATACGACCGTGGGCGTTGCGGCCTGCGCTCTTCGACTCGCTCTCGACCAGGCTCGCCAGTGGCTTGCCTTTGTGCAGGCCCGGCGTGACGACCTTGACGAGCGTGCGGCGGCCCGGCGAAGTGGGTTTGACTTTGACGAGCATTATTTGGCCTCCGCGCCTTCGGCGAAATTGATTTCCTGCCCCGCCTGCAATGCGACGTAGGCCTTCTTCCAGTTGTTGCGGCGGCCGATGAACCGTCCGGAGCGCTTTTCCTTGCCGCCCACGTTCATCACGCTGACCGACTTCACCTGGGTTTTGAACATGAATTCGACCGCCGCCTTGATCTCCGGCTTGGTGGCGTCCGATGCGACGCGAAAGACGTACTGGTTGCGCTTCTCACCGATGAAGGTGCTTTTCTCGGAGATGACAGGTGCCAGCAGCACCTGCATCAGGCGCTCCTGCTGTTTCGGTGTCGGTGCCTGGCTCATGCGAACAGCTCCTCGATCTTGGCCACGGCCCCGCGAGTCACGACGATCTTGTCGTGACGGATCAGGCTGACGGGGTCCGCGTTCGCCACCGTAACGATGTGCACGTGCGGAAGATTGCGTGACGAGAGGTGCAGGTTGTCGTCTATCGCATCGGTGATGATGAGCACGTTCTCGAGACCCATGCCTTTCAATTTCTGCGCGAGCAGTTTCGTCTTCGGCGCATCGATGGTGAAAGTGTCGACCACGACGAGACGCTCCTCGCGCGCAAGCTGCGAGAGGATCGACGAAAGACCCGCGCGGAACATCTTGCGGTTCACCTTGTGGGTGAAGTTCTCGTCCGGACGGTTCGGGAAGGTCCGGCCGCCGCCGCGCCACAACGGGCTGGAGGTCGTGCCGGCGCGGGCACGGCCCGTTCCTTTCTGGCGCCACGGCTTCTTGGTCGAATGCTTGACTTCACCCCGGTCCTTCTGCGCGCGCGTGCCCTGGCGCGCGTTTGCCATGTAGGCGGTGACCACCTGGTGCACAAGCGCTTCGTTGTATTCGCGTCCGAAAGCTTCGTCCGAAGCGGACACCGACTCGGTGGACTGGCCCTGCGCGTTGAGTAGTTTGAGTTCCATGTGTGCCCGCCCTATTTGCCCGCGGCTTTGCCGCCGGCCTTCGCAGCGGCTTTCGGCGCGACCGCCCGCGCCGCGCGCTTGGTGGGGGACACCAGCACATCGCCGTTCTTGGATCCGGGAACCGCGCCCCGAATCAGGAGCAGCTGCCGCTCCGCGTCCACGCGCACGATCTCGAGGTTCTGCACGGTGCGCTTGACCGCGCCCAGATGGCCCGGCATTTTCTTCCCGGGAAAAACGCGGCCGGGGTCCTGCGCCATGCTGATCGAGCCGGGCTTGTTGTGCGACACCGAGTTGCCGTGGCTCGCGCGGTTCGACGAGAAGTGGTGACGCTTGATGACGCCCGCGTAGCCCTTGCCGAGCGAGACGCCGGTCACGTCGACTTTCTGTCCGACCTGAAAGATATCGGCGCCGACGACGCCGCCGGGCTGCAGGTTCGCCATCTGCTCGGGCGTGGCGCGGAATTCGCGCAGCACGCGACCGGCTTCGACCCCGGCTTTAGCGAAGTGGCCCGCCGCGGCCTTGACGACGCGGCTCGCACGGCGCTTGCCGAACGCGACTTGGACGGACGAGTAACCGTCTGTCTCCGCGGTCTTGATCTGGGTGACGCGGTTGTTGGAAACATCCACAACCGTTACCGGGATGGAATCGCCATCGTCGGTGAATACGCGGGTCATGCCAACCTTGCGGCCCACTAGTCCTAAGCTCATCTTGTATCCCTTTGCGGGTTTGCAGGCCTCTTTAGCCTGGCGCCGACTGCAATTGGTCGGCGACTACACATCCCGTCGCAAAGTGCACATCTACTTTGCGCCGATCAAAATTGGACTGAATCGCGGGCAAAGCCCGACGATTCAGCCTACAACTGCAACGAAAGACCACGCGTGCTGCATACCACTCGGTTCTTCGTTGCTCTTTCCGCACTCAAGGCGCCGAGCCGCCTCAAGCCTTGAGTGCTAATTAACCGGCCGAAAGTAAGGGCGCACTTTCGGACGTTACAATTTTATTTCCACGTCCACGCCGGCCGGCAGATCGAGCTTCATCAGCGCGTCGACCGTCTTGTCGGTGGGATCGATAATGTCCATCAGACGCAGGTGCGTTCGGATCTCGAGCTGGTCGCGCGAAGTCTTGTTCACGTGCGGCGAGCGCAGAAGATCGAAGCGCTGCTTGCGCGTCGGCAGCGGAACCGGCCCCTTGACCACGGCGCCGGTGCGCTTCGCCGTATCGACGATCTCGAGCGCCGACTGATCGATCAGCCGGTAGTCGAAAGCCTTCAGGCGAATACGAATTTTTTGACTCTTGACTGCCATGATTCCCTCAGGATTTAGGATTTAGGAGTTAGGATTTGGCGAAACGAAGTTACTCGACCCGAAATCCTCGATCCTGAATTCTGTCTGTTATTCGATCACCTTTGCCACCACGCCCGCGCCGACGGTCCTGCCGCCTTCGCGGATCGCGAAGCGCAGACCCTCTTCCATCGCGATCGGCTGGATCAGCGCCACCGTGATCGAGATGTTGTCTCCGGGCATCACCATCTCGGTGCCCTTCGGCAGCTCGATCGAGCCCGTCACGTCGGTCGTCCGGAAGTAGAACTGCGGCCGGTAACCGTTGAAAAACGGCGTGTGCCGACCGCCCTCTTCCTTCGAGAGCACGTAGATCTCGGCC
>CAZULX010000104.1:0-5034 GCA_964621335.1 uncultured Streptomycetaceae bacterium | reverse complement strand
GCGCGACGCGAATGCGCTCAGGACGAGGCTCGCCGCAACGAGCGCCGCACCGATCAGGACGAGATTGTTTGCGTAATCCAATGTTTAGTGTTGAGTGTTCGATGTTTAATGAATCCGCGGGTGCGACCGCGCATCGAACATTAGCATTACGCATTAAACATTAAACATTCCGCGGCTAGGCGACCGGTAGCGGATCGAGACTGCGCCAGAGGTACCACGTCGCGACCGAGCGCCACGGCGCCCAGCCTTTGCCGATGCGGACCATCTTCAGCTTCGAGAGCGGGCGCCCCGAGTTGTAGTGCAGGCTCATGGCGCGCTGCAGTCCGATGTCGTCGATCGGCAGCACGTCGGGGCGCGCCATGTAGAAAATGAGGAACATCTCGGCGGTCCAGCGACCGATGCCTTTGACCTGGGTGAGGACCGCGATGAGCGCCTCGTCGTCGAGCTCGGACCAGTGCGCCGGATCGAGCGCGCCGCAACTGAAGCGCTGCGCAAGATCGAGCAGGTACGCGGTCTTCTGGCCCGAGAGCCCGCAGGCGCGCAGCCGCGTCGGGTCGGCCACGGCGAGACTGCCGGGCGCGAGCGTGCCGACTTCGGCGAGGAGACGCGCCCATACGCTTTGCGCGGCCTTGACCGAAATCTGCTGCCCGACGATCGCGCGCGAGAGCGTCGAGAACGCGTCGCCGCGGCTGCCTGTGGCGAGACCCGGGTAGCGCTGCGCGAGCTTGGACAGGACGGGGTCGCGCGCGGCGAGCGCCTGTGCGGCCTCTTCCCAGTATTCGGGCGTGCTCATCGCGCCGCTCGCGCCCGCCGGATCTTCCGCCGGCGCCATTCCATCTTCACGTGGAGGCGCCACGCCGAATCGACCAGGAAGTATCCGCACACGGCGAGCAGCACTGCAAGGAGCGGCAGGCCGACGAGCAAAGGCTTGCCCAGGCTCGCGAGCCATTCGAGCATCCCGGGCAGCCATTCGCGAAAGCCGCGGCCGTCGAGCGACATCGCGATTTCGGGCATTTCCCCGTGCCCGCGCCCGAGAACCAGCCCGCCGAGCTTGAAAGCACAGTAGTACAGCGGAACGATCGTGAACGGGTTCGAGTACAGCGTCACCCCGACCGATATCGGCAGATTCACCTTGAAGCCGATGGCGATCAGCGCGGCAGCGAGGAACTGCACCGGATTGCTGCCGGGTATCAATCCCGCGAAGAGGCCCGCTGCAACGCCTCCCGCGACCGATCGCCGGTGCAGATGCCAGAGATTGTGGTGCTGCAGCCTGGGTCCGAGGCGCGCGATGTGGCGGTTCTGCCTGACGCTGTCGTGGCTCGGCAGGAACCTGCGAAATAGCTTGCGAGGCATCTTGGCGCATTGTAACGAACTCGTCGGCGGAAACGCCGCTCGCGCGTTAGATCGCACACGGGAGCGCGGAGCGAATCCTCATGCGCGTGTACATCGTTCTCTTCGCCTTGGGCGTGTGGCTGCTGCAGCGGCAGGCAGAGCTTCCGGCGATGCGCCGCGCATGGGTTTTTCTCCTGGTCGTTCCCGCGATCGCGCTTCTGCTCTGCCGCGCGCGTGCGTGTCGGTTCGCGGGCGCTGCATCGCTCGCGATGCTCGCGTTCGGCGCCGGCTACTTCTGGGCGGGCGGTATGGCGCACACGAGGCTGGCCGATGAACTGCCGGCCGAATGGGAAAGCCGCGATGTCGCGATCGTCGGCGTGGTCGCGAGCCTGCCGCAGCCGTACGAGCGCAGCCTCCGCTTCGAAGTCGATGTGGAAAGCGTGTCGACCACGGGCGCGAAGGTGCCGCGGCGCATCGTGCTCTCGTGGTGGGGACGCGCCGGCGCGCTGCCCGAAGTACGCGCGGGCGAGCGGTGGCGTTTCAACGTACGTCTGAAACGACCGCACGGGAGCGCCAATCCCCACGGTTTCGACTACGAAGCGTGGCTGCTCGAGCGCGGAGTGAGGGCGACGGGTTACGTGCGCACGCAGCCCGCGCCCGAGCGCGTCGCTGCGCTGGCGCATCATCCTGCCTACTGGGTGGAAGCGATACGCGAGCGGCTGCGCGCGCGCATCCTCGGCGCGCTCGCGGACTGGCCTCACGCGGGCATCATCGCCGCGCTCGCGGTCGGCGACCAGCGCGCGATACCGCCCCACCAGTGGCAGACTTTCACGCGCACCGGGGTCAACCACCTGATGAGTATCTCGGGCCTGCACGTCACGATGGTCTCCGGGCTCGCGTATGCGCTCGCGCTGGTCGCGTGGCGCCGCAGCGCGCGACTCGCGATGCGCCTGCCCGCGCCCAAGGCGGCCGCGCTCGCCGGCGTCGCGGCGGCCTTTCTCTATACGCTGCTCGCGGGGTTCGCGATCCCGGCGCAGCGCACGCTCTACATGGTGTGCGTCGTCGCCATCGCGCTGTGGAGCGGCGTGCCGGCTTCGGCCTCGGCGGTGCTCTCCGCCGCACTGCTCGTGGTTCTGCTGCTCGACCCCTGGGCCGTCGCCTCAGCGGGCTTCTGGCTTTCGTTCGGCGCGGTCGCCGCGATCCTTTTCGTCATGGTGAACCGTGTCTCGCCTCCGGGATGGCTCGCGGGCTGGGTGCGCACGCAGGCAGCGGTAACGCTTGCGCTCATGCCGCTGCTCCTCGCGCTCTTTCAGCAGGTGTCGATCGTTTCGCCCCTCGCGAATGCATTTGCGATTCCCGTGGTGAGTCTCGTCGTCGTACCGCTCGCGCTCGCAGGCATGCTGCTGCCCTTCGATGCCGTGCTCCATCTCGCGCACCTCGTGATGGGATGGTGCATGTACGTGCTGGAGTGGATGAGTGCCGCCTCCGACGCCGTGCGGCAGCAGCACGCGCCGGTGCAATGGGCTATCGCCGTTGCGGTGGCGGGCGCACTGTGGGTCATGCTGCCGCGCGGGTTCCCCGCGCGATGGCTGGGCATCGTCACGTGCCTGCCGCTTTTTCTGGTGCTTCCCGCGGCGCTCTCCTGGGGCGAAGTGAAAGTCGCGGTGCTCGACGTCGGGCAGGGGCTCTCGGTGGTCGTGCGAACGGCGAACCATGCGCTCCTTTACGACACGGGACCGGCTTTCGGGCCCGCGGCCGACAGCGGCAATCGCATCGTCGCGCCGTATTTGCGGGCGACCGGCGTGCGCAGCCTCGACGGGCTGGTCGTCAGCCACGACGACATCGACCACACCGGCGGCGCGTTGTCGGTGCTGCAGGCGCTGCCGGTCGCGTGGCTCGCGACTTCGCTCGACGACATGGACCCGCTGCCGCTCGTCGCGGACGATGCGTTCCGCTGCGAAGCAGGACAGAGCTGGACATGGGACGGCGTGCGTTTCGACGTCCTCCATCCGGACCGCGCGAGCTACGCGCTGAAGGCGAAAGACAACGACCGCAGCTGCGTCGTGAAGGTCTCGGCAGCCGGCGGCACCGTGCTCCTGCCCGGTGACATCGAGCGGCGCGTCGAGGAAGCGCTGCTCGCGCAGGGAGCGGACCTTGCAGCGCAGGTGCTGGTCGCACCGCACCAGGGCAGCAGGAGTTCTTCGACGGCGGCGTTCGTACAGGCCGTGGGCCCGCGCGAAGTGATTTTTCCGGTTGGGTATCGCAACCGCTTCGGCCATCCGCACCCCGAGGTCGTCGAGCGCTATAGCGAGGCGGGGGCGGCCCTCCATCGCACCGACCGCGACGGCGCGGTGCTGATCACGATTGCGCCCGGCGGCAGGATCACCGTCGATCGCCACCGCGCGAGCTATCGACGTTACTGGCTACAGGCGCCGTGAACGGCGAAAATAGCGCCCTCACTTTCGACCGGCCATCATGGTTACCCGATCCCATCTCCAGCTCGTCGAGCCTGAAGCGGCCGAGCGCGACCGCCACGAGGTTCTCCAGCGTGCGCTCGCGTTCGTCGAGCCCCTGTACGCCGGGCGCGCGGCGGCGCCGGGCGTGCCGCTGCTCGAGCACGCTCTGGAAGTCGCGCGCACGCTGAAAGAGCTCAAGCTCGATCCCGAGGCGCTCGCGGCTGCGCTCCTCTATCGCGCGCACCAGTCGTCGCCCGCTACGGCGGTCGCGATCCGCGAGAAATTCGGCGCGGGCGTCGGCGAGCTGTGCGAAGGCGTCGTGCGCATGGCACAGATCGGCGCGCTTTTCCATGGCGAGCGCGCCGCGCAGAAGCCGCAGCAGGAGGCCGCCCAGCTCGAGGCGCTGCGCAAAATGCTGCTCGCCATGGTGCAGGACGTGCGCATCGTGCTGATCAAGCTCGCGGACCACGTGCAGGATCTGCGCGCCGCGGTGCGCGACCGTGAGGCGGCCGCAAGCCGCACCGCTGCAGGGCTGACGCGCGACGTCTTCGCGCCGCTCGCGAACCGTCTCGGCGTATGGCACTTGAAGTGGGAGCTCGAGGATCTGTCGTTTCGCATCCTCGAGTCCGAAACGTACAGGAGAATCGCGCGCGACCTCGACGAGAAGCGCCTCGATCGCGAGCGCTACATCGAGGCGCTGATCGCGCTCCTCAAAGGCGAGCTCGCGCGCGCGGGGATCGCCGCGGAGGTGACGGGTCGCCCCAAGCACCTCTACAGCATTTACAAGAAAATGCTGCGCAAAGGCGTTGGCTTCGAAGCGCTCCACGACGTGCGGGCGGTGCGCGTGCTGGTCCCCGACGTGAAGGACTGCTACGCGGCCCTCGGATTGGTGCACCACCTGTGGTCGCCGATACCGAAAGAGTTCGACGACTACATCGCCAAGCCGAAGAGCAACAATTACCGCTCGCTCCACACCGCGGTCATCGGGCCCGAAGGCAAAGCGGTTGAGGTGCAGATTCGCACGCACGAGATGCACCAGCACTCGGAGCTCGGCGTTGCCGCGCACTGGCGCTACAAGGAAGCGGCACGCCACGACGCCGGCTTCGACGAAAAGATCGCGTGGCTGCGCCAGGTCCTCGAATGGAAAGACGAGGTGAGCGACGCCGGCGAGCTCGCGGAGCAGTTCAAGACCGAGCTTTTCGCCGATACGGTTTACGTGCTGACGCCGCAGGGCCGCGTCGTCGAT
>CAZULX010000103.1:0-3937 GCA_964621335.1 uncultured Streptomycetaceae bacterium | reverse complement strand
GCGGTGAGCGAGCTGATGCCCATCAGGATCGTATAACCCGTGGGCGCTGCGCGCGCCACGAGCTCGTTGCCGATGATCGTGCCGCCGCCGGCGCGATTCTCGACCACGACCTGCGCTCCGAGATGCTCCGAAAGCCTGGGCGCGATGATGCGCGCCGAGATGTCGGTGCCGCCGCCCGGCGAGGTGGGAACGATGAGCCGCACCGGTTTCGCCGGATAGTCCTGAGCGCACGTCGACGAGGCGACGATCGACGCGCTGAGCGCGCAAAGCGCGAGCCCGATTCTCCCCGCAAACATCGCTTCCTCCTCCTTCCTGCCCTAGCGTAGCACACGCCTTCGATCGATCGAGACGCTGTGCGTAGTCGACGCGGGAGACGACACGCGACACTTATTTCGGCCGTGCTATTCTCTTTTCGACACGACCGTGCGAATGAGCCACGACACTGCACCCGGCACGAGACACGCGAGCTCGCTCGGCGCGAGCGTCGGGAAGAGACCTTGCGGCCGGTCGTTCTTCCGCGCCGCGGCGCTCTCGCTCACGTTACTCGGGGCCACGGCCGGCAGCGCAGTCGCCGCCGTGTGGACCTGCCACGGCGCGAAGCCCGGACATCCGACTGCGGAAGAACGGGTGAGCTTCATCCGCGAGGTGAGCGAGCTCGCCGTCGAGGCGGAGAAGAAGCACGGCGTTCCGGCGAGCGCTCGCCGCCAGGGTGCACGCCGTCAGCAGATCTTTCCCGCTCGCGCCGCGCGCCGCGGCCACGCCGAGGGAAGCCGGGACGCTGCTCGCCGTGAGATGCACCGAACCCGGCAGATACGTGTCGTCGTAATCAAGGCCGTGCACGAGTATGCCGTTCATGAGCGCCGCGTCGCGCAACGCGAGCTTTTCGGGCATGCCGATCACGTCGGAGTCGCCGCCCGCCATGAGCTGCAGCGCCGATAGCGTGCGCCGCGCGAAATCGAAGCGCGTCGAAGCGAACGCAACGCCGACCGCATCGATCAGGAGGAGCTTCGCGCGCTCGCGGACCGCGGGCGGTATGTGCTCCCATTCGAGCCCCGCCGCAAAGCGCGCGAGAACTTGCGATAGCGTGTCTTTTCCCGTCATGGTTACGCCGGCCCCGATGCGCGCTGACCGCTGCAGAAAATGGCAGCGGGCAGTATATACAATACGTCACCGCAGCCATGGCCAAAGAATCCCTGTTCAACATCCTCTCGCGCCAGCCGTGGTGGGTGACGCTGCTCGTCGCGTTCGTGCTGTTCTGGGTCGCCTACGCGGTCTTCCCGCCGGTCGCGCCTTTCATCTCGCTGCCGTTTGTCGCGCTCGGCTGCTACATCGCATTCGTGCAGTTCAGGCAGGGCACGCCGGGCAACGCGGGCGAGCGCCTCGAGGCGTTACGCGGGATGTCGTGGGAGTCATTCAGCGGCGCGGTGACGGCCGCCTATCGGAAGCAGGGCTACACGGTCTCGCCTGCGACCGATCAGGGCTACGACTTCAGGCTCGTTAAGGATTCGCGAACCACACTACTGCAGTGCCGGCGCTGGAAAGTGAACCAGGTCGGCGAAGGCCCGGTGCGCGAGCTCGCGCGGGCCGTCGAGCGCGAGGAGGCTGCACGCGGCATCTGTCTCGCGGCCGGGGAATTCTCCGCACCCGCGCGCCGGTTCGCCGCCGGCGAGCCACTCACGCTGGTCTCCGGGATCGAGCTCGCGAAGCTCGTGCCGCAGCGAAAAAAGCGCAAGTGGTTCGGCGGCTGAGCTTTCAACTGTCGCACTCGGGCGACTTTAAAAATACCGTTGTTTCAGGCGCCTGCGCCTCGGGCCGTCAGCGCCGTCGTTCGAGGGCGACATTTCGCGCGAGTTTGGAACTCCGCTTTCACCGTTTCTCCCTCTGAGAACGTCCTCCGCGTCCTTCTGGCACAGCTCGTGCTCTAAGAACCTGCGACACAGATTTTCCCTGTAGTGGATACCCTCCCCTGTTTCCCCCGGCAGCTAGCCGGGGTTTTTTTGTACGCTTACGGGCAGTCGCCTTGCGGCACCTCTTCGTCATTCCGGCGCAGGCCGGAACGACGATCCACGCTATAGCTCGAAGCCGGCCGCAAACGCGGCGAAGTCGGGGATGGTTTCCACCGCCATCATTCCCTCGTAGAGCTTCCGCGTAACCTCCGCGCCCCACACCGGCGTGCCGAGATCGAAGAACTTGCCTTCGAGGTCCTGCGGCCGGTGCGGATTGGCAGGCTCTCCTTTCATCACGGTGCAATGGCCGCTGTGCGTGGCGCCGTCTTTCATGACGATCCGCACGTCGCACGGCGTCTCTTCCGGATAACGAGCGGTGTGCGCCTTCTCTTCCTTAAGATCGACGCGCTGCACGAGCGCCTGCACTTCGGCGTTCGCGACCGCCGCGTCGTCGAAGCTCGCCAGCCCCGAGCGCCCGTGATGCAGGATGCTCGCGAGCGCGAAAGGCACGGAGAAGCGCGCGCCGAAGCTCGACACGACGCGCGTCGAAGCGAGCATCGCGGCAAGCATGTAGGTCCGTACTTCGATGCGCTCGATCTCGCCCGCGCGTAGCCTCCCGTCCGGCACGCGCGCGAGCAGGTCTTCGAGCGCATCGATCGCGGAATGCACGTAGCGCCCCGTCGGATGGAGCTTGAAGTAGCTCTGCGCGATCAGCCATTCCTCGCCGAGCCCGGCAACGACCTTGTCGCGGTCGAACGTGTCCGAAAGCACTTTCGAGTAGACGTTGCCGACGCCGTCGATCTCGCCGGTGAAGCCGCATTCGACGAGGCGCACCGCAGTGAGCCCCATGTAACCCGAGTGCCCGGTGAAGATGTTGCGCACCGTCGCGCCGTCGAGGAGCGTCTGGCGGCTGGTCGCCATGCCCATCGTCGCCGATACGTTCAGAAGCTCCAGCATCTGCGTGGCATCGAAGCCGCGCAGGCGCGCCGCGGCGACCGCGGCGCCGATAACGCCGTAAGTGCCGTGAGGATGAATCGAAAGCCGCGTCTCTGCGGCGCGGCTGATACGCGCCGAGACTTCGTAGCCGAGCGCGACGGCTGCGAGGAGATCGGCGCCGCTCGCTCCGGTTTCCTGCGCGGTCGCAATCGCCGCAGGCACCACCTGGATTCCGGGATGGCCTTTGGCGAACAGATTGCCTTCGTCGAGCTCGAGCCAGGTGCCGGCCGTGCCGTTCAGGAGCGCCGCGTCGAGCGCACCGGCGCGGCGACCGGCGCCGATCACCCAGGCCGTTCCCGACGCGGCACGGTCCAGGTGGCGATCGACGAACGATTTCATTTCGGACTGCTGCATTCCGGCGGCGATGACCGGCACGCAGTCGGCCAGCACCCAGCGCGCACGATCGCGCGCCGCGGCGCTCAAATCAGAAAGCCGGGTGTGCGCAGCGAGCTCGGAGAGCTGGTGAAGATATGCGGGGCGCGCGCGGGTATTGGTCGTGGTCATATCGACTCCTGTCGGTCGTCTCGACTGCCACTATACCAACGCGCGAGCGCACCGCAGCACACGTGGCATGCAACTTGCGGTAAGCCGCGCCATGCAGACCGTAATCCTCCTGCAGGACGCACCGCACGCCGCTGCCATCCGTGCCGCACTCTGTGAGCTCGGATACCACGTGCTCGCCGAGCTTGATCGACCCGTCACGCTGCACCATGAAGTGGAAAGACTCGCACCGGATTTGATCATCGTCTCAACCGAAGCGCCCGGCGCCGAGACGCTGGCGAGCCTGGCATCGATCGCCTCCTCGTGCCCGCGTCCGGTCGTGATGTTCGCCCGCGAAGGCGGCCGCGAGCTCATACGCAAGGCGGTCGACGCGGGCGTGGCGGCTTACGTCGTCGACGGCTGGGCGCGCGAGCGCCTCGTGCCGATCATCGAAGCAGCCGTCGCGCGCTTCGACGCGCAGGAGGCGATCAAGCGCGATCTCGCGAGCACGCGCG
>CAZULX010000102.1:0-3165 GCA_964621335.1 uncultured Streptomycetaceae bacterium | reverse complement strand
CGCGGCTGGGCGGACTATTTCGTGGCGAACGGTTACGCGGTGTACGTGGTCGACCAGCCGGGGCGCGGCCGATCGGGTTATTTCCCAACGCGCTACGGACCGGGCGTGCACCGCGGCACCCAAACGGCGGAAGCGCGATTCACCGCGCCCGAGAAGGGGACGCTGTGGCCGCAAGCGAGGCATCACACCCAGTGGCCGGGGGCGGGCACCCGGGGCGATGCCGTGTTCGACCAGTTCTACGCCTCGCAGGTCGAAGGCATGCGCGACATCGCGCAGATCGAGCGCCTCATGCGCGCGGCCAGCGCCGCGCTGCTCGACCGGATCGGCCCGGCGATACTGCTCACGCACTCGCAATCGGGTCCTTTCGGCTGGACCATCGCCGATGTGCAGCCCAACCTCGTGAAAGCGATCGTCGCAGTCGAGCCACAAGGCGCGCCGCTGCACGAGATCAAATTCCTGGGCGCGGACGAAGATGCGCTGCGCTACGTAGACGATTCGGAGATCGCGCGGCCGTGGGGGATCACTCGCGGCCCGCTCACGTTCGATCCGCCCGTCGGAGACGCCTCACAAATGAACTTCGTGAAGCAGCCGGCGCCCGACGCGCCCGACCTCGTTGCGTGCTGGCTGCAGGCGGAGCCCACACGCAAGCTCGTGAACCTCGCGGGCATCCCGATCCTCATCGTCACGTCCGAAGCGTCCTATCACGCGCCGTACGATCACTGCACGTCGCGGTTTCTCGCGCAGGCGGGAGTCGAGCACGACTTCGTTCGCCTCGCCGACATCGGCATACGCGGCAACGGGCACATGATGATGCTGGAGAAGAACAACCTCGAGATCGCGGCGTATTTCCGTCGCTGGCTCAACGGGAAGGTCTCATGACATTGAATCGACGAACCGCATTGTTGGCACTCGCATTGTCCGCGGCGACAGGCGCGGCCATCGCACAGCAATACCCCACGAAATCGATACGCATGATCATTCCCGCCGGACCCGGAGGCGGCGCGGACACGGTTGCGCGCACCGTCGGTCAGGCACTGAGCGCATCACTCGGCCAGCCCCTGGTCATGGACAACCGCCCGGGCGCCGGCACCATGCTCGCTTCCGAGCTCACGGCCAAGGCGCCGCCTGACGGCCATACGATCTATCTCGTGACCAACAGCCACGCCATCAACGCGAGCCTGCGCAAGAACCTGCGCTACGACCCGATCGAAGACTTCGCCTACGTCACGCAGGTGGCGTCGGTGCCCTACTTCCTGGTCGCACATCCGAGCGTGCCCGCAAAGTCGGTGAAAGAGCTGGTCGCGCTCGCGCGCCGCAACCCCGGCGAGCTGTATTTCGCCTCGGCGGGCAGCGGATCGGGCACGCACCTCGCGTTCGAGCTCTTCCAGTCGATGGCGAAAGTCAAGCTGACGCACGTGCCTTACAAGGGCGGCTCGATGGCGATGATCGATCTCATCGGCGGCCACGTCCAGCTGATGATGAGCAACACGATCAACTCGCGCCCTCACGTCGCGGCGAAAAAGCTGAAAGCGCTCGCGATCTCGAGCGCGAAGCGCAGTCCGCTCCACCCGCAATTGCCCACGGTCGCCGAGTCGGGGCTGCCAGGTTATCAGGCGGACGCCTGGTACGGCGTGCTACTTCCCGCGAAAACGCCCGCAGAGATCGTCAACCGCCTCAACCGCGAAGTCGTGGCGATACTCAAGTCGCCAGACGTGAGGGAAAAGCTCGCGGCGCAAGGCGCGGAAGTGCTCGCCGGCACGCCGGCCGAGTTCATCGCGGCGATGAAAGCCGAGATCGCGAAGTGGACGAAAGTCACTTCGGGGCTCAAGCTCCAGACCAACTGACGGGAAAGAACATGAGCAGAGTTTTCGAGCGGCTGGGCGCGGGCGAGATGGCGCTGGGCGTGTGGCTCAAAGGCGGCCCGAGCTGGGTGCCGACGATCGCGCGCGCGGGTTTCGACTTCGTGCGCCCCGACATGATGTTCTCGGCGATGGACTGGCGCGAGCTCGACCATATCCACCGATCGGCGCAAGGAGTAGGCCTCACGACGTGGGTGCGCGTGCCTTCCAACCCGTGGCTCGGCGGCACCGAGTCGCTGCAGGTCACCGTCGACGTGCAGCGCGCTTTCAGCCTCGGCATCGAGATCGTCGGCGCGTCGATCGCCTCCGCGCGGCAGGTGCGCGCGTGCATCGAGGTCGCGTCCGACTGGCACCGCTCGGGAACCGGCGAATACCCGAACTCTAACGACACCTTCACATCGATGCATCAGAAGAAAGCCGATGCCGCGGTATTCGTCCCGCACATCGAAGCCGGGACCGCGATCAACGAGATCGACGAAATCCTCGCGATCGACGGCATTCGCATCGTCATGCTCGCCATGACCGATCTCAGCAAGGCGCTCGGACATCCCTTCCAGTACGAGCACGCGGATGTGTGGCGTGCGGTCGACGGGATCGTCGAGAAAGCAAGCAAGCGCGGCATCGTCGTCGCCGCAAACATGGGTTACGACTACACGACGCACCAGCGCATGGCCGGGCGCGTGCAACGCATGCACGAGCATGGCATCCGCATCTGTCTCATGCAGGGCGCGGACAACATGCTGGAGAACTTCGCGAAGCCGCTGCTGGGGGATATCCGCGGCGCGGTGACGTGATCGGCACACGCCGTCACGCCGGCCCTGTCCCGCCGCCGCCCGGACGCGCACGTTTTGTTGACGTAAGTCACACAAGCGTGCATTTAATCGCCGATACGCCGCTGCGGTACGCGGATACGCCTTGACGCTGCGCACCGAAAGGCGTTAACTGAAACTGTAGTCTGAGTGGAGAGCAGAGCTATCGATGAAACTACTCACAGCACGACCTCTGAAGCCGGTAACGACAGGCCGGCATACGTCACGGTGACGTGACGAAATAAAGCCACGGCCAGTGGCAATCCTGTGAAGCCCTGCGAGCTCATCGCGGGGCTTTGCATTTGTGGCACCTCTCTTCGCGTTCCGTGCCGCTGACGAGCCTCAGCGGGGAATCAGCCGATACGCTCCCACAGGTAAGTCTCAGTCTCGAGGTTATCGAGCTCGAGACCTTTGAAGTCGCCACGCGATACGACGCCGAGAATTTTTCCGTCGGCGACGATCGGTAGATGACGGTAACCGCCGTCGCTCATCGCGTT
>CAZULX010000101.1:0-2890 GCA_964621335.1 uncultured Streptomycetaceae bacterium | reverse complement strand
GATTGCCGCGTCGATCTCCGCGTGCGCCGACAGTGCGCTGAACTGCCGCCCCAGGCGCGTGGACATCGCGTTGAATGAGCGCGCCAGGGCGCCGAACTCGTCGTCGCGCTGTTCCGGCACCGCCACCGTGAAATCCCGCGCGCCGATGCGCGCCGCGGCGTCCGTCAGGTCGCGCAGGGGGCGCATGGTCCGGCGTACCTGCACCAGGCCGAGCAGCGCCGCCACCAGCAGGCTCAACAGCACGACCGGGACCACCGCGCGCGTCACCCCTTGGGCGGCGGCCAGCGCGTGGGCCTCGGGTTGGCTGACGAAGATCTCCCACGCCCCCGCGCCGAACTTGCCGCGCAGGAACAGCTCCCGGTGGGCGCTTAGCATCGACGTGCCCTGGTCGTCCCAGGCGAGGGTACCGGCTTGCTCGCGCGCGCGCTGGACGTGGAACTCCGCCGCCACGCTGCGCGGCATCGGCCGCGTGCAATGCAGCACCGTACCGTCGCGGGCGTAGACGCAGGCGTCGGTCAGCACGGGCAGGGCGTCCTCGGCCGCCCAGAGGAACGCCGGGTTCACCTCCAGCGCGACGCGGCGCGCGCCAGCGGCGCGCACGAACCACACGCCGGCCCGGCCGTCGTCGGTGCGCGTTACCTGCAGCACCGACTCCCCGGCAGCGAGCCGCTCTTCGTCCGCGGCGGCGAGCGCGAACCGGGGCGAGTCCTCCGGCGCGCCGGAAATCGCGCGGGCGAAGTACTCGCCGGCCACGGCGTCGCCCGCGGCTGCCCGGTCCGCGATCGAACGCGCGAGGGACTCGGCGACGCCGAGGCGTTCAACGAGCGAGGTGGCGAAATTCGCCGCGGCGCCGCGCAGCGTGTCGGTGCGCTGGGCGACCAGGGCCTCGCGCACGCTGCCGTAGGAAAGCAGCATCGCCGCGGCCACTGGCAGCAGCGCGCACAGCACGAACAGCGCAACGACGCGTCGCGCGACGCGTGTGCCGAGTTCGGTGGGGGGGGTCACTGCACGTAGTCGGAGGCGAGGCCCGCGAAGCCGCCGTCGTTCGCCAGGACGATGTCGTCAAGGCTCGGCTTGGCGGTGAGCGGCGGCAGGCTGGCGCCGTCCTTGCCCTGGCTGTACAGGTCGAAATCGGAATTGATCGGCACCAGGTTCTTGTTCTTGCGCGCCATGCCGGCGGCGCTCGGCGCTCCCAGCTTCAGATAGACGTAGGGCCGGCCCCAGGGATCGAGCTTGCCCGCGGCGCCGACGGCGGCGAGGCCCCCTGGCACGTCGTGGTGGTCGTCCTCGTACTTGCGCAACATCACGTTGAGCATGCGGATGTCAGTGATCGCCTGGTTGACACGCGCGCGCTCCAGGTAGCTGGAGTAGGCGGGCAGGGCAATCGCCGCCAGCACCGCGGCGATCGCCACGGCGATCAACAGCTCCACCAGCGTGAAGCCGGAGCTGCCGGGGACGGGGCGGGAGAAGGACTTTTTCATGGTCCCAGTCTAGGGTCCCCGGGCCGCCATCGCCATCAAAGAGAGCCTGAACTCTGCCTCAGGTTTCCCCCTAGGGCCGGTCGGAAAAAGTCGCTACCGCGGCGGAGCTTGACATGCGCCGCAAATGAAAAACTTCGTGCGGCCCGACCGGCCAATCGGGCGAGCGTGTCAACCGATAGGCAGGATCCGCCGCAGGCGCGTGTGCGGCCGGATTCCGGCATGAGGGTATGCTAATGCCCCAGGAGAGCGCATGGCCGCCAGAAAGGAAGACCCCATTTACCAGTTGACGCCTGCCGGCCGCAACGCCTGGGAAAGCCAGGACATGGCGGTGCCCGAGGACTACCGGCGAATCCTGTGGCTGATGGACTTCCACGGGCAGGACGGCGGCCTGCGCGAGTTGCTGCGCAAGTACCCGAGGAACGTGCTCGACGAATGGCTGATCGAGATGGAAGATCTTGGCCTGATCGAAGCCGCGTCCGGCGACGGCGAAGCCGCTTTCTCGACGCACGATGCCGACCGCACGTTGGCCCTGGACCAGGCGCGCGTGAAGCGCGACGGGCAGGCGGCGAGCGCCGACCTGGCGCGCACCGGGGCCTACATCTCCACCGACCGGCTGAGCCGGCGGCCCGGGCCGCGCAAGTCGCCGGCCGAGACCGTGGTGCTGATCGTGGAGGACGACCCCGACCAGCTGGCGCTGGCCGACCTGCGCGTGAGCATGGCTGGCTATAAGGTGCGCGTGGCGAGCTCGGTGAACGCCTTCCTGCACAGCATGCTGGACGAGGGCCCGCCCGACCTGCTGCTGCTCGACGTGAAGTTGCCCGACGGCAACGGCTTCGAGCTGCTGACCAAGATGCGGCGCCATGCGGTGCTGAGCTCGCTGCCGATCGTCATGCTGACTTCCGAGAACGAGCCCGAGGATGTCGGCAAGGGGCTGCTGCTGGGCGCCGATGGGTACATCACCAAGCCCTATACCAAGAACATCCTTGCCGATGTCATCCGGCGGGTCCTGAAACAGGACGCTGCCGCCTGAGGCTGCAACCAAGGACGCCGGGATAAACTCGCGCCGCGTGTGTGTGTCAGAGTCTGGCGCGGCGATCCGCAGGGCGGAGTGGCATGGCTGAAAAGGACAACGGGGCGGGCGAACAGTTGGCGCACTGGCTGGCGGACGCCGGACGGCGCTCGCAGCCGCGCGGGCACGCGTCCGCGGTCGAGCGCGACGACGATACCTACAACTCGCCAGCTTCCTTGCACAAGTACTTGGAGGAGTTGGCGCACCGCAAACTGCAGACGCACGGCGAGGTGCTGGACTATCTGCGGGAAGTCGCCGGGAGCCAACCGGAGGCAAACGCCGCCCGCGAGCGTCGACGCATGGTGCGCGAGATCGCGCTGCTCGTGCTGCTCGCGATCAG
>CAZULX010000100.1:0-3488 GCA_964621335.1 uncultured Streptomycetaceae bacterium | reverse complement strand
TAGCTGGCACACCGGCTCGGCCACCAGCCCGCGCCCCGACGGCGCGCGCGGCAGACCGGCGCCTTCGTAGTCTAGCTCGGGGTCGAGCACGACCACGGGGGCGGACGGCCTCCAGCCACGCCAGTCGGACGTGAGGTCGATCGTCGAGAGCAGAATGCGTTCAGGCGAGTCGCCGACGTCGGTGTAGAAGACCGACAGCGTCCTGCCGTCGAGCTCGAGCGCGCTGTGCCGCATGTCGCGCGTGAAGAGCGACGGTCCGCGCTCGAAATCGCCCAGCCCGTCGCGCGAGCGGTAGAGCACGCCGGGCATGGCGAGCGCGTAGTTGTAATCGTCCCAGCCGAATACGCGGAAGTAGGGGAGCCCGAGCTTCTCCGGCGCTGCGGTGAAAAGCAGGCCGTCGGGCGAAACCGCGACGCGCGTCGACTGCTCTCCGCCGCCGCCGGTCGCGGTATCGGAGCCGTGGTAATAGAGGCGGATTTCGCGGCGCGCCTCATCCACGTGCACATCGGGCGACGCGACGTGGCCTGCGAAAAGCGCATCGGCGAGTGGAAGGACCCCTGGCGGATGAATTTTCCACGGGCCTCCGAGCGCATCGGCGTAGGCGAGCCGGATGTAAGCGCCGTCGTGGTGCGCGAAATAGAGGTAATAGCGGCCCAGCGGATTCACGACCCAGTCGGGGACGCGGATCAGCGACGGGCCGTTGATGTTGTCGCCGAGCGTCGGGTCCAGGCCGGACTGGACGATCGGGTTGGTGGAAAAGCGGTCGACGCGCATGGGCAGGCAGCGTACCTCAGCGGCAGCGCCGAGGCGAGCGCGCTACGCGCGGCTCGCCGGTGAACGAACAGAGGGAAACCAAGGTTTCCCTCCGTAACCTCCTTCCCTGCGAGGTCTACGATCGCCTAAGGCGAGGACCGTGGTGACTAAGCAACCCCGGGGCGCCGTGGGCCGCTAGGACTTGCCGGCTCCCGCCGCCCGTTTGAGGAGGAGTATCAGCGCCGCCGGCACGTGGACGGCTCCAAAACCGATCAGGAACGTGAGCGCTGCGGGCACGCCGACCTCGCTCAGGTTATCCGCCGCGACGTAGCCGAAGACGAGCCCCAGTGCGATCAGGCCTGCGCGCACCAGGCCCGCCTGCCGCGCGCTCGCGGTGAAGCGCGGAATCTGGTGCTGCGCGTAAGCGGCCGCGGCGAGGACGAGTGCTGCGAGGGGGATGGCGGGAAGCATTGCCGCTTGGGCAATGAAAATTGCGTGCCGGGGCCGGTCGCTCGGCTGCGGCCAGCAATCACAACCTCGCCAAATCGATCTTCTTCTTCTCGCCCATCCACGCGCGGTTGAAGCGCTCGTCGACCGCTTTCGCTTCGCGCTTGAGACCGTCGCGTGCGTAGGCCTGGCTGAGCCCGTAAAGCGCCCACGAGTTGTTGGGCGTGCGCGCAAGGCTTGCGCCGAACGCTTCGCGTGCGGCTTTATTGTCGCCTTTGAGCAGATAGAGCGCGCCGAGGCTCTGCCGCACGGGGTAGTACCAGTACGCCGGCTCCATGTAGGGCAGGGCGTCCTGGATCTTGATGGCGGCCTGCATTTCGCGAATCGCGCCGTCCAAGTCGTTGCCGGCCTGTGCGATGCGCGCGCGCAGCACGTGCGCTGCGATCTGCCCGACTTCTTTGGCCGGGATTTTCCAGGCGTCGAAAGGCTTGTAATCGGTCGTCTTCACGATGCGCTCGATCTCGGCCACTTCCGCGGCCGCCGCCTTGATGTCGCCTTTTTGCGCGAGGGCGAGACCGCGCGCGTAGCGCCATGCGGTCTGAACGTATGCGAGGTCTTTCCCGGGATCGGGCAGCGCCATTACCGCCGCCGCGTCGCTGAACTGGGCGTGGGCGAAATAGGGCGCCGCCTTCACCGGTTGCAGCAGGAGCGCCTCTCGCGCCGCTTCCGCGGGAATGAGGCTGCCGAGCTTCTTCGCGGCCTCGAGCACGGTTCTGCCGTCGCCGCCCATTTGCGCGGACACCATCACGAAGTGCACGTTATGGGTGTAGTAGCCGAGCGGATAGACTCCCGCCGGTTTCTGCGCGGCGATGTAAGCCTCGTCGACTTTCACCGCTTTCACGTTCGCTGCGAGCGAATCCTTGTAGCGGCCGATGACGAAATAGATGTGGCTCGGCATGTGCACGAGGTGCCCGGCCCCGGGCGCAAGCTGCGCGAGCTTGTCGGCGTAGCGCTCGGCGCGCTTCGGATTGTCGGAGGCCTCGACGGCGTGAATGTAGAGGTGGATGGCGCCCGCGTGCTCGGGGTCTTTTTTCAGCACGCGCTCGAGCGTCGGCACGAGCTCGGCCACCGCCGTTTTCGGCTTCCTGCCGCCGGCTTCCCAGTAATCCCACGGCGAGACGTTCATGAGCGCGTCGGCGTAAAGCGTCGCGATCTCGTTGTCGGTGCTGAAGGTCCTGGCGACCTTCTGCATCGCGCCGGCGTACGCGGCATCGAGCGCGGCGCGGTCTCCGTTCGTGTCGGGCGCGTAGCGCGCGGCGAGCGCACCGATCAGCGCCTGCTCGCGCTTCGAGGCGCGTGCAGCGAGGCGCTTCGCTTTTTCCAGCGCGGCGAGTGCGGGCGGGCCCGCTTTCACGTCCATCGGCACGTTGATGTTGGGGCCGAGCGCCCACGCTTCGCCCCAGTAGCACATGGCGCAGTCCGGATCGAGGCGCTGCCCCTTGCGGAAAGCGCGTATCGCTTC
The DNA here is from genome assembly GCA_964621335.1 of uncultured Streptomycetaceae bacterium. Lineage (GTDB taxonomy): Bacteria > Pseudomonadota > Gammaproteobacteria > Burkholderiales > SG8-41 > JAQGMV01. Next base: position 766 of record CAZULX010000100.1, on the reverse strand, counting down.
ATCGTGGTTGAAACCCCACGACAGCCGGTAACCCTGGTCGAAATACCGCTGCGCGAGCTTCGACGACGTGCTGACCTTAAGCGTGCGCGTGCCGAGTCCTTCCATGAGCGGAGGCTCGTCGCCCGGCGCGCTCAAAGGGACGCTTTTTGCGGCGGTCGGCGCGGCGGGGCTGATTCCGGTTTTCTTCCGTGGCGCGTCCTGCGTGGCCTGCGCGAGGCGCACGAGCGGCAGCCCGCCCGCGCCGGGCGGGCGGCAGAGCGCGCCGTCGATCAGCGCGAGCTCGGGAACGAAAACGTTGCTGTATTGCGCGAGCGGGGCCGACGCGCTGCCGGCAAAACCGACGGCGGCGAGGGCGAGCAGCAGGGTCTTGGGCGTGTGCATGCGAAGCTCCTTCTTTTGAAGGCTCGCAGTCTACGCAGCGCGCATTGACGCGGTATGTCGGTCCTGAAACACGTTGTTTCGGGTTTGTTTCGGGAATCGCTAGGGCAGGTCGAATCTCACGGCGAGCGCCGCGGAAGCGATCACGGCGAGATCATGGGAACCCTCGGCCGGTACGTCGAGACCGCCTTTGACGACTTTCACAGTCGCCTGCCCGCGCGGCAGGCTGGCTTTCACCGCAGCGGCGTCGACTTTCTCGGGACGCTGCACGCCGATGGTCACTTCGACCTGCATTGTTTTCGAGTCGAGGCCGAGAGAGCCGATCATGCTGAGGGACGAATGGTGGAGGGCGTCCTGGACTGCGCGTATCGCCGCCTTGGTGTAGTCG
>CAZULX010000099.1:0-4180 GCA_964621335.1 uncultured Streptomycetaceae bacterium | reverse complement strand
GCCGCCGGATATCCGACCCAGAGCTCGCCGCAAGTGCCGGCGGACAGCGAGTGCATCGACTACCTCTTCTTCGTGCACGACCGCCATGCGGGCAACCTCGAGGCCATGCGGCAATACCTCGCCTGGGAAACAGGGCTGATCGCGCAGCTCAGTGCCGAGGACCGCAAGCTCTTCCGCGTCGGCGTCGCGAGCTGAGCGCTGGCGCGCTCCTCACGTTGCGCGCTGGCGCCGGAAAACGATACAGAGGGAAACCAAGGTTTCCCTCCGTAACCTCTCCGTAACCTCCTTTCCTGGGTTGCGACTGCAATCCCGAGTTCTTGGGAATTGCTCCGCTACACACCGACTTTTTTGATCATCGCTTTGGTGATGGACTGCTTCACGTCGAAGAAGGCGGCCCAGGGATCCTTCTTCATCCTGGCGAGACGCTCGGGAACGTTACGGATGGAGAAATGCTCGCGCCGGATGTCTGTGGCGAGCTCGTCCCAGGCGATCGGCGTCGCGACCGGCGCATGCGCCCGCGCGCGCACCGAATAGGGTGCAATCGCGGTCGCGCCGTCCTGATTCCTCAGGTAATCGACGAAGATTTTTCCGTGCCGCTTGGATTTCGTCACGGTGGCGACGAACCGATCCGGGAACGAGCGCACCATGAGCTCCGCCACCGCCTTGGTGAAAGCCTTGATCTCGGCCCACTCGAACGACGGTCTGATCGGCAGCACCACGTGCAGGCCTTTGCCGCCGGTGGTCTTGATGAACGTCGTCAGCCCCAGCTCCTCCAGCAGGGTCTTGAGGATATGCACCGCTTCGACCAGCGTCTCCCACGAGATGTCGTCGGCGGGATCGAAATCGAAAACGAGGCGGTCGGGACACGTGAGCTTGGGCGCGCTCGAGCCGAACGGATGGAGCTCGATCGCCCCCATCTGTGACAGTGCGAGCAGGGCCTCGGTGGAATTGGCCATCATGTAAATCGTCGGGCCCTTGCCTTCCTGGACCGTCACGCGCTCGATCGCTTCGTTCACTTTCGCGTCCGGGTGCTTCTGATAGAAGCACGACTTTTCCCACCCGCTCGGGCAACGCACGAGCGTGAGCGGGCGGTTTTGCAGGTGCAGCAGGATCCAGTCGGCGATCTTTTCGTAGAACACCGCAAGGTCGTGCTTCGTGATTCCCGCCTCGGGGTAGAGGATCTTGTCGGGATTGCTGATGTTGATGCCGGCGACCGTACGCCCCTCCTTCGCGGAGGCAGCAGCCGAATTTGCGCCGGCCTTCGCCGTCTTTTTCGCAGCCTTCCTCGCCGGGGCCTTGGCCTTGGGTTTAGAGGTACTCGCTCTCGCAGGCGTTTTCACTTCTTCGGTCTCCACCGGACGCTCGCGCACCACGTCCCTGGCTTTCTTGTCCTCGCGCAAACCCTGGAACGAAGGATGCCGCAGCGTGCCGTCGTTGGTCCATTCGGTGAACTCGATCTCGGCCACGAGCTCGGGTTTGATCCAGTGCGCGCCTTTCGCTTCATAGCCGCGTGGGGGGTTGCTGAAAACCGGCGCTTTCGTTTCGAGCGCCTGCAAACGGCTGTGCAGGCTCTTCAGCGTGGCTTCGTTGAATCCGGTCCCGACTTTGCCCGAGTAGCGCAGCGTGCCGCCGGGCTCGTAGACGCCGAGGAGCAGCGCCCCGAAGCCGCTGCGCGTGCCTTCCGGATCGGTATAGCCGCCGACGACCATCTCCTGGCGCATGCTGCACTTCACCTTGAGCCAGTCGCGGCAGCGTCCCGATCGATACGCCGACTGCGCGCGCTTGGAAATCATGCCTTCGAGCTTGAGCTTGCACGCCTGCGCGAAGAACTCTGCGCCGGAACCTGCGATGTGCGCGCTCAACTTGAGCACCGCCGGGGCTGACTCCAGCAGAGATTCCAGCAGGCGCTTGCGCTCGAGCAGCGGCACGCGCCGCAAGTCGTAACCGTTCAGATAGAGCATATCGAAGACGAAGTAATGGAGCTTCGCCGAATGATCGGTCGTGAGCGCGTTCTGCAGCGCCTGAAAGCTCGTGCGCCCGTCGAACTCCATGACCACCACTTCGCCATCGAGCCATGCACTCTCGACCGGCAGCCGCGCGGCACAGCGCTCCACGGAAAGGAAGTTGCCGCTCCAGTCCTTGGCGTTGCGCGAGATCATCTGCGCCTTGCCATTCTCGATGCGGCAGAGCATGCGATAGCCGTCCAACTTCATCTCGTGCACCCAGTCGCCGCCCGGCGGTGCCTCCTTGACCAGCGTCGCGAGCTCCGGCGCGATGAAGTCGGGGATCGCCGCCTTAACGGCTCCCTTTACGTTCGCCAGGTCGAGTCGGGGCTTTTTTTTTCTGACCGCGCCGCTTTTCACGTTCTCTTTGACCGACTTGTTGGAATGCCACACGCGATCCGGATCGGCTGCAATCTCCTCCAGGCTGCGCCCACTCGCGACGCTGTCGGATAATTCGTCGACGACCAGAGGATCGCCCCGGCGCGCATAGTCATCGTCTTCCTTGATCAGAAACCACGCCTTGTCGCCGTACTTGCCGCCACCACTTCGCACCAGCATCCAGGCGCCGTGCAGCTTCTCGCCGTCGAGCTCGAACTTGAGCCGGCCTTTTTTGTAATCGGCCTCGGGATCGCCTTTCGGCATCCACGTTCCGCGGTCCCACAAGAGCACGGTGCCGGCGCCGTACTGCTTGGGCGGAATCGTCCCTTCGAAAGTGCCGTATTCGATCGGATGATCCTCGACGTGCATGGCGAGGCGTTTGTGCGCGGGATCGAGGCTCGGCCCTTTCGGGACCGCCCAGCTCAGGAGCACACCGGCGAGCTCGAGCCTGAAGTCGTAGTGCATGTGGCTCGCGCGGTGCTTCTGGATGATGAAGGTGAGCGCCTTCGTCTTGCGCTTGATCGCCTTGCCTTTGGGCTCGGGCGTGATGCCGAAATTGCGTTTCTTGCGATAGAGCTCTAGCGCCATGTCTGACTACCGTTGACGACGTCGAATATCCCGCCGGTATGCAAGAATATAGCCCGCCGGGACGCCGGGCCCGAAAGTTGAATGCCGTTCGATCACCGTGTAATACGAGGAGGAAAACAAAAATGAAGTCCACCCGCCTGAGCCTGTATGCCCTGTTCGCCGCCTCACTCGCCCCCCTCGCGGCCTCCGCCGGGGAAAGCTATCCGTCCAGGAAGACGCCGGCCTGAAACCGCAGTAGTCGCGACGAGGAGACGACGTGACGCAAGAGCTCGTAAAAACCGCCGCCGCCGGCCCGATCCGGATCGGTGATCTCACGGTCAATCGCCTCGGCTTCGGCGCCATGCGCGTGTGCGGTTCCCAGGTCTGGGGCGAGCCCGCCGATCGCAGCGCCGCCGTGACACTGCTGCGCCGCGCTTACGACCTCGGCCATACCTTCTTCGATACCGCCGACAGCTACGGACCGCACGTCTCGGAACGTCTCATCGCCGAGGCGCTGCATCCGTACCCGAAAGACCTCGTGATCGCCACCAAAGGCGGGCTCCTGCGGCCCAGGCCCGCGCGCTGGGACGAGTGCGGCACCCCCGCGCATCTGCGCAGCGCCGTCGAAGGCAGTCTCCAGCGCCTGCGCGTCGAGCGCATCGATCTCTACCAGTTCCACGCGCCCGATCCGAAAGTGCCTTATTCCGAATCGATAGGCGCTCTCGCCGAGCTACAGCGTGCCGGAAAAATACGCCACTTCGGCATCTCCAACGTGACCGTGAAGCAGCTCGAGGAAGCCCGCCGCATCGCGCCCGTGGTTTCGGTTCAGAACGAATACAACCTCGAGAACCGCGGCGACGAAGACGTGCTGCTCGCGTGCGAGCAGGCCGGCATCGCTTTCATTCCGTGGTATCCGCTGGGCGCCGGCAAGGCGTTGCAGGCTGCACGCGTGAAGCGCATCGCGGCGCGGCTCGGCGCGACGCCTTCGCAGATCGCGCTCGCGTGGCTGCTCGCCCATTCGCCGGTGATGCTGCCTATCCCCGGCACCGGTTCGATCCGGCACCTCGAAGAGAACGCCGCAGCCGCGCAGGTGAGGCTGCTCGAGACGGATCTCGCGGATCTTTCGTAAGGACGCGCTCTAGGCGCGCTCGAGGGTTTTCTGGACGCCGTCGTAATCCCTGAAGTGCTCCGTCCGGCGTGGACGCCGCAGGCCGAACGAGCGCAACCACAGG
>CAZULX010000098.1:0-2745 GCA_964621335.1 uncultured Streptomycetaceae bacterium | reverse complement strand
CGATCGCCGATGCGCGCACCGCCGCGCTCGACGCACTCGCCCGCACCGACGAGAATACGAAGAAGGTGACGAACCTCGATGCGTATCGGGGCGCGCGGCGCCGCTAACCGGAGGAGGAGCACATGAGCGCGAAGGACAGCGTCGCGGTGGTGACTGGCGCAGGGAGCGGTATCGGACGGGCGACGGCGCTCGCTTTTCTGGAGGACGGCTGGCGCGTCGCCCTCGCGGGGCGCCGCAAGCAGGCGCTCGACGAGACGCTCGAGGCCGCGGGTGCGCATCGCGAGCGCGCACTCGCGGTCGCGACCGACGTCGGCGACCCGAAATCGGTGGAGGCGCTGTTCGCGAAAGTGAAGGAGACGTTCGGGCGCGTCGACGTGCTCTTCAACAACGCCGGTCAGAACGTGCCGGGGGTTCCGTTCGAAGACCTCGCTTACGAGAAGTGGCAATCGGTCGTGAACGCGAACCTCACCGGCGGCTTTCTCTGCGCGCAGGCTGCTTACCGCATCATGAAGGACCAGAATCCGCGCGGCGGGCGCATCATCAATAACGGCTCGGTGTCGGCCCAGTCGCCGCGTCCCGACTCGGCGCCGTATACCGCGACCAAACACGGCGTGAGCGGACTCACGCGCACGATCGCGCTCGACGGACGCAAGTACGACATCACGTGCTGCCAGATCGACGTCGGCAACGCGATGAGCGTGCTCGCCGAGCGCATGTCCAAAGGCGTCAAGCAGGCGGACGGCTCGGTCCAGGTCGAGCCGATGATCGACGTGAAGGACGTCGCGCGCTCGGTGCTCTTCATGGCGGACCAGCCGCTCGACGTCAACATCTACCATCTCATGGTGATGGCGACCAAGATGCCGTACGCGGGACGCGGTTAGATCGACCACAACACGGAGGAAGCATGAAAGCAGCAAGAGTAATCATCTGCGCCGCGCTCGCGGCCGGTTTTGCGCACGGCGCCTGCGCGCAGACGTACCCGTCCAAGCCCGTGCGGCTCATCTCGCCGTATCCGCCCGGGGGCGGCACTGACGCCACCGCGCGCATCATCGCGCTCGCGCTCGGCGATCAACTGGGTCAACAGGTGATCGTCGACAGCCGCGGCGGCGCGAGCGGTCGCATCGGCACCGAGCTCGCCGCAAAAGCCACTCCCGACGGCTACACGATCGTGCTCGGGAACGTCGCTCCGCTCGCGATCCTGCCCGGCTCGGGCCTCAAGCTCAATTACGACGCGGCGAAGGACTTCCAGCCGATCAGCATGATCGCCACTTCCGATTACATCCTCACCGTCCATCCTTCGCTGCCCGCACGCACGGTAAAGGAGCTACTCGCGCTCGCGAGGGCGAAACCCGGCGCGTTGAGCTATGCATCGAGCGGCAGCCTGGGCGGTCCGCACCTCTCCGGCGAGCTCATCAACCTGCTCGGCAAAGTGAAGCTGCTGCATGTGCCGTACAAAGGAAACGGACCCGCGGCGGTCGCGATCCTGACCGGCGAATCCCAGCTCATGTTCGGCAGCGGTCCTTCGGTCGTGCCGCACATCAACGCGGGCAAGCTGCGCGCGCTCGCGACCACCGGACCGAAGCGCTCGATGAAAGGGCTGCCGACGGTGGCCGAGCTGCTGCCGGGGTACGAGGTGACGCAGTGGTACGGGATCCTAGCGCCTGCGGGCGTATCGAAAGAGATCGTCACGCGCCTGCACAAGGAGATCGCCGCCGCCGTCGCCAACCCGAAGCACGCACAGGCGCTCGTCAGGCTCGGCACCCAGCCGCTCAGCATGACGCCGGAGGAATTCGGCGCGTTCATCAAGTCGGAGACGGCGAAGTACGCGAAACTGATCAAGGCGGCGGGGATCAAAGCCGATTAGCGTCAAGGAGTGACGGCTACCGAAGGAGCGATGGGGCTATCGCAAAGAATGATGTCTACCGAAGGAGTGACGACTACCGAAGGGGTTGTTTAAACCCCTTCTCATCACCCCTGCTCATCACCCCCTCTCATCACCCTTTCTCATCACTCCTTCTCATCACTCCTTTTCGTTTTTGGGTCTCGAGCTCGCCCAGATACGCGCTGTTTAGCACCGGGCTCATCAGGATTTCGTTGATGCACACGTGCGGCGGCAGCGCGGCGATGAAGCGCACGGCGTGGGCGATGTCGTGCGGCTTGAGGAGCCCCGCGCGCACTTCGGCCGATGGCGGCCGCGGGCGCTTGTCGAGCAGCGGCGTGTCTATCCCCGCGGGTGAGATCGACGTGGCGCGGATGCCGTTCACGCACTCTTCCATGTTGATCGTCTCGGTGAGCGCGAGCACCGCGCGCTTGGTCGAGGCGTAAGCGGGACCGGCGAAGTACGCCGCGAAGCGGCCCGCCCACGACCCGATGTTCACGATCACGCCTTCCTGCCGCTCGCGCATGCCGATGAGCGCTGCCTGACACGCGTAGAACATTCCCGACAGGTTCACCTGCACGGTGTTGTTCCATTCCTCGAGTGAGAGGTCGCGAAAATGCCGCCGCGCCGGATTGACGCCGGCCGCGTTGACGAGGATGTCGATGCGGCCGTGGCGCTTCTCGATCGTCCGCGCGCCGTCGAATACCGAATCGCTCGAGCTCACGTCGACGACCAGCGCTTCGGTGCTGCCGCTGCCCGAGATCTTCTCCATCGCCGCGTCGAGTCCCGCGGCGTTGCGCCCCGACAAGACGACGTGCGCCCCCGCGCGCGCGAGCTCCGCCGACACCGCGACCCCGACCGCGCCG
>CAZULX010000097.1:0-10043 GCA_964621335.1 uncultured Streptomycetaceae bacterium | reverse complement strand
CACAATCTCAGGAACGTGAGCGCCGGTGTGCCGCTCGGGCGTCTCACCGTGGTGACGGGAGTTTCGGGATCGGGCAAATCCACGCTCGCGCGAGACGTGCTCCACGACAACCTCGCCCGGCTCGTTGCGGAAGTTCGCAGCCGTAAGCGGGCGCCGCTCGCGGGGTGCCGCGCGGTCGAGGGGTGGGAGAGCTTGGGCCGCGTCCTCGAAGTCGACCAGACCCCGATCGGAAAGACGCCGCGCTCGTGTCCGGCGACTTACGTCGGTTTCTGGGACGGCGTGCGCCGCCTGTATGCCGAGGTGACCGAAGCGCGCATGCGCGGCTACACGCCGAGCCGCTTCTCGTTCAACACGAGCGGCGGGCGCTGCGAGGCGTGCGAAGGACAGGGCGTCAAGCGCATCGAAATGAGCTTCCTGCCCGACGTGCGTGTGCCCTGCGAAGTCTGCAACGGCGCGCGCTTCAACGCCGAGACGCTCGCAGTGCGCTTCAAGGACAAATCGATCGGCGAAGTGCTCGCCATGAGCGTCGACGAAGCGGTCGAGTTCTTCGCCGCGCATCGCTCGATACACCACTGCCTGCGGCTCATGCAGGACGTCGGCCTCGGGTACTTAACGCTCGGCCAGCAAAGCCCGACGCTCTCGGGCGGCGAGGCGCAGAGGATCAAGCTCGTGACCGAGCTTTCGAAAGTGCGCACCGACGTCGGCGACGCAGGCGAGCGCGCGGGTCGCGCAGGCGTGAACAAACATACGCTCTACGTGCTCGACGAGCCGACGGTCGGGTTGCACATGGCCGACGTCGAGAAGCTCATACACGTGCTGCACCGGCTCGTGGACGCGGGCAATACGGTCGTCGTGATCGAGCACAATCTCGACATCATGGCCGAGGCGGACTGGATCCTCGACCTTGGACCTGAAGGCGGAGACGGCGGCGGACGCATCGTCGCGCAAGGCCCGCCCTCGAAAATCGTTCGCGAGCCTTCGGCCTCGCACACCGCGCGCATCCTGGCGGAGTTCATGGCGCAGCGCTCGCAATAGGCGGGAGAAGAGCCCGCCGCCCTCGCGTCCGGCGGCATGCACCTTGCATCGGCGCCTGTCGAAAGCGCGCCGCTTTTCTCGCGGCGCCGTCGAATCACAGGAGCTCACATGGCCGCGAAGACAAAAGGATCGGGCGCCGCGACGCGCGAGCGCGCGAAAAGCGGGGGCAGTCTCGAAGGCAGCCGCCCGCAGATGCAGCGCGAGCCGAAGCCGCCTTTTGCGAAACAGAAGCTCTCCGGCACCGGGCTCGAGTCGAAGCTCGATCCGAAGCCGCGCTATGAAGCCCCGAAGTACAAGCCCGCTGGCAAGCTCGAAGGTAAGTGCGCCCTCATTACGGGGGGCGATTCGGGCATCGGCCGCGCGGTCGCGGTCATCTACGCGCGCGAAGGCGCGGACGTCGCCATCTCGTACCTGCCCGCAGAGCAGAGCGATGCCGAGGAAACGCGCAAGGCCGTCGAAGCCGAAGGTCGGCGCTGCGTGCTGCTGCCGGGGGACCTCGCCAAGGCGAAATTCAGCGATCAGCTCGTCGAGAAAACCGTGAAGGCGCTGGGAAAGCTGGACATCCTCGTCTCCAACGCCGCGCACCAGAACCGCAAGAAGTCGCTCGATGAGCTCGACGATGCCGAGCTCGAGACGACTTTCCAGATCAACATCCTCGCCTACATCAGGCTCTGCCGCGCCGCTTTGCGCCACATGAAAGCGGGCGCCGTGATCATCGTCACGAGTTCGGAGACCGGCATCATGGGCTCCAAGGAGCTGCCCGATTATTCCGCGACCAAAGGCGCCGTCAACGCTTTCACCAAGACGCTCGCGCAGAACGTGCTCGAGAAAGGCATACGCGTGAATGCGATCGCACCGGGGCCGGTGTGGACGCCGCTCAACCCGGCCGACGACGGCATGACGCCGGAGAAAGTCGCCAAATTCGGAACGCAGGCGCCGATCGGCCGGCCGGCGCAGCCCGAAGAGCTGGCCCCTTCGTACGTATTCCTCGCCTCCGATGCCGATTCGTCGTACATCACCGGCATCGTGCTGCAGGTGATGGGCGGCGAAACCACCGGCGGCTAGGAAGAAGTGATGAAAGAGAGTGGCGAAAAGGGGTGATGAAAAGGAGTGATGAGAAGGGGTTAAAGCAACCCCGTCGGTAGTCATCACTCTTTGCGGTAGTCCCACCACTCCTTGCGGTAGCTCATCACTTCTTCGGTAGTCATCACTTTTCAGTAGCCCTGTGGCAGTATCAAGGCTTCAACGAAGGCCGCGTGTATGTCCGCTGTAGCTTTACTCAACCCCCACACCAAAGACATCGGCGGTTTCGAAGTCCGGCGCCTGCTGCCTGCGCCCGCGCAGAAGATGATCGGACCCTTCATCTTCTTCGATCACATGGGGCCCGCGCAGCTCGCCCCGGGAGCCGGCGTGGACGTGCGCCCGCATCCGCACATCGGGCTCGCGACGGTCACCTATCTCTTCGAAGGCGCGCTGATGCACCGCGACAGCCTCGGCACCGTCCAGCGCATAGAGCCCGGCGCCGTGAACTGGATGACCGCAGGGCACGGCATCGTCCACTCCGAACGCAGCCCTGACACCGATCGCCCCGGCGGCCCGCGGCTGCACGGCATCCAGACCTGGATCGCGCTGCCACGCTCGCACGAGCGCACCCATCCCGATTTCAGCCACCACCCCAAAAGCTCGATTCCGCTGATCACGCTCCCCGGGGTGTACCTGCATCTCATCGCCGGAACCGCTTTCGGCCGCACCGCGCCCACGCCGACGTACTCGCCGATACTCTATCTCGCAGTGGAAATGGAGGCGGGCTCGAGCTTCGAGCTTCCGCTCGAGCACGACGAGCGCGGCGTGTACGCGGTCTCCGGCGACGTCATGCTCGCGGGCGAAGCGCTGCCGGCACGGCACCTCGCGGTGCTGCCTCCGAGCATCGCGGTGCGCATCGTCGCGCGCTCGGCGGCCCGGCTCATGGTGGTCGGAGGCGCAACGATGGACGGCGAGCGCCACATCTGGTGGAACTTCGTCGCGAGCTCGCGCGAGCTCATGGACGAGGCGGCGGAGCGCTGGCGCACGGGACGCTTTCCGCAGGTGCCCGGCGAAAGCGAGTTCATTCCTTTGCCGGAGTACCGCGGTCCGCAGACCGCTTTCGTCCCGTGAGCGCCGTCGACATCGCCGCGCTGCGGCAGGAGTACATGCGCGAGACGCTGGACGAAGCCGCGGTCGCGAACGCGCCGATCGCGCAATTCCGCGCGTGGTTCGACGAGGCGCTGCAGGCGGAGCTTCCCATGGTGAACGCGATGTCGCTCGCGACGACTGCGGCCCATGGCAGGCCTTCGCTGCGGGTGGTGCTGCTCAAAGGCGTGGATGAGCGCGGATTCGTCTTCTACACCGACTACCGCAGCCGCAAAGCACAGGAGCTCGCAGCGACCCCGCACGCGGCGCTGCTCTTCTACTGGATCGAGCTCGAGCGCGAAGTGCGCATCGAAGGCGCGGTGGAACAAACCTCCGCCGAAGAGTCAGCCGCCTACTTCGCGAGGCGCCCTTTGGGGAGCCGCCTGGCGGCCCTCGCTTCGCACCAGAGCAGCGTCATCGCCGACCGGCAGGCGCTCGAGCGCCGTTATGCGGAGATCGAGCACGAGGGGACACCGCCCGAGTGCCCGCCTACCTGGGGCGGTTACCGGGTGATTCCCGAAGCGATCGAGTTCTGGCAGGGACGTCCCAACCGGCTGCACGACCGGCTGCTCTATCGGAAAGCCGCGCTGGGCGGCTGGGAGATCGTCCGGCTCTCTCCCTAGCTGATGTAGGGAGCGGAGCGGTCTTGCAGATATTCAACGAGCGCCGCTTCGAAGCCGCACTCGCCTGGTATTTCGTCGCGGTATGGGGCTCGGGCTTCATCGCGACCAAGATCGGTCTGCAGCATGCACCGCCGTTCACCTTTCTCGCGCTGCGCTTCGCATTCGGCATCGCATGCCTCGTTCCCATCGTGCTCGTGGCGCGGCCGCGCTGGCCTGCCTCCGGCACCGAGCTTCGCCATGTCGTCTTGGCGGGCCTGCTCATGCATGCGATACATCTCGGCGGAAGCCACTACACGCAGTACCTCGGCATGTCGGCCGGCATCACCGCCGTCCTGCTCTCGGTGCAGCCGCTCCTGACCGCGCTCATCGCCGCGCGCTGGGTGGGTGAGAAGCTCGAGCCTCGGCAGTGGCTCGGTCTCGCGGTCGGCCTGCTCGGTGGCGCGCTCGTTGTATGGCACAAGATCGACATACGCGAGGCGAGCCTCGGCAGCCTCGTTGCGATCACGATAGCGCTCGCGGGTGTCACCGCCGGCACGCTCTACCAGCGCGTGTACTGTCCGCTCGTCGACCTGCGCTCGGCGACCGCCGTGCAGTTCGCGGTCAATCTCGCGGTGCTGGCTGCGCTCGCGTGGCTCTTCGAGGACGAGCCGGTGCGCTGGTCGTGGTCGATGGCGGGCGCCATCGTTTTCCTGGTGATCGGCGCTTCCATCCTCGGCGTCAACGCGCTGCACACGCTCATGCGGCGCGGTCAGGCCGCCCGCGTCGCGAGCCTCATCTATCTCACGCCGATTTTCGCGGTGGTGCTCGAGCTCGCCCTCTTCGGCGTCGTGCCCACCAGTTCGAGCGCGGTTGGCATCGCTGTCACCGTGCTCGGCGTTGCGCTCGTCTCTTGGCGGCGCAGGCGATGACGCTGTACCGCGTTGCCCTCCTCACCGTGCTGCTTCATCTGGCGTTCGCCGGCGCGCGCGTCAACCTTTCGCTCTTCGCGCTGCATCTGGGCGCGAGCGCGGCTACGGTCGGCATCGTCGTATCGCTGCTCGCCGTCGTGCCGATGTTCTACGCGGTGAGATGGGGCCGCTACGTCGATCGCGTAGGCGTGCGGGCCCCCAGGTATTCGGGCGTGGCTTTGATGCTGGCCGCGCTGGCGATCGGCTGCGCCGTGCCGCGCCTGGAGGCGCTTTTCGTCGTCAGTATTCTCGCGGGTTGCGGTTTCAGCATTTTCCACATCGCCGTGCATCAGTCCGGCGGGTTGATCGGCAGGCCGCAGGATCGCGCTCACAACTTCAGCGTGCTCGCGCTTGCGTTCTCGACCTCGGGTGTGCTGGGCCCGATGCTCGCGGGCTTTTCCATCGACTGGATCGGTCATCGCTACACGTTCCTGCTACTCGGCGCAGCGCTCGTCCTGACACTCGCGATCATGTTCCTGCGCCCGATCGACGTACCGCGTCACGCGACGACGTTGAAGCCGTGGGAGCAGCGGCGCCTCGCCGATCTCCTGCGCATACCGTCGTTGCGGCGCGTGCTGGTGGCGAGCGGCGTGCTGTCGATGGCGTGGGATCTTTTCACTTTCGTGATGCCGATTCACGGGTCGCGACTGGGACTGTCCGCAACGACGATAGGCCTCATCCTCGGATGCTTCGGCGCGGCGGTGTTCGTGGTGCGCCTCGCGCTGCCGCTCGTCGTACACCGCGTGAACGAATGGAAACTGCTGGTGGGGGCGATGTTCACGACCGGCATTGCGCTCGCGGCCGTGCCGCTCGTGACCGACGTCGCGCTGCTCATGGGTCTTTCCTTCCTGCTGGGTATCGGCCTCGGCGGCACGCAGCCGATGATCATGGCGCTGCTCTACAACCAGGCGCCAGCGGGGCGCGGCGCGGAGGCCGTCGGCGTGCGCACACTGCTCCTCAACATCAGTCAGACGGGCATCCCGCTCGCGTTCGGCGCGCTCGGCGCCGCCATGGGGATGACGCCCGTTTTCTTCGCGATGGCCGCCGCGCTCGCCGCGGGCGGTTGGTACGCGCGGCGCGGGCGATAGCGCGGCCCTGCAAAACAAAACGGCCGGTCACCGCGGCGCGGCGCCGGCCGTTCCTGAAGACGGAGTGGACTACTTGAGGTGTTTGTTGACCAGCTTGGTCATCTCGAACATCGAAACCTGCTTCTTGCCGCCGAAGACGTCTTTCAGCTTCTCGTCGGCGTTGATGTTGCGTCGGTTCTTGCTGTCCTGGAGACTGTTTTTCTTGATGTAGGCCCAGATCTTCTTGGTCACTTCGGTGCGCGGCATGGGATTGCTGCCGATGACCGCCGACAGAGAAGCGCTGGGTTGCATCGCTTTCATGAATGCAGCATTCGGTTTGCGCTTCGACGCGCTTTTTTTCTTAGCGGGTGCTTTCTTGCTCGCTTTTTTCTTTGCAGCCATTCGGTGTCTCCCGTTTATCGTGTGGTGGTCGGTTGGATGTCGCCTCCTTGCCGCTCGCGAGCAGCACGGTGACGAGAGAATGCCGAGGGAAAACGCCGTTGTCAATGACTGCGAGGGCCATCTCACACCGAGGTGTACGGTGCGCACGATCGCGCGATTCCGAATGGGCGGAAGAGCGTTTGTAACGAAGCGCGTCCCGGCACACAATAGGCGGTCCAGCTCGAGGCAGACGCTCATGCCCGTCTCAGAAAAAGAGCAACAACAAATCAACAGTCTAGTCCGGCGCATTGAAGCGGAGACTGGAATAGAAGCGGTTGCCGCGGTGATGGGCAAAGCCGACGCGTATCCCGAAATACCCTGGAAAGCGTACGCGATCGGCTCGGCGTTCGGCGCGCTTGCCGCCGGTCTTCGTCCCGTTCCTCGACCCACTGGCGCGTCTCGTCCGCGCTCGCTTTCGCTGCCATCGCGATACTCGGCGCCGGCGCTGCGTTCGCTGCGGGCGCCACGCTCGTTCCCGCGCTCGGCCGCCTTTTCCTCGATGGCATACGCGCTCAGGCCGAAGCGCGCCAATGCGCGCTCGCGCTGTTCGTCGAGCGCGAGGTGTTCCGCGCGCGCGACCGCTCCGCCGTGCTGATGCTCGTCACGCGCTTCGAGCGCGTCGCCGCGGTGATCCTGCCCAACGCGGGGCTCGCGAAATTCGTCGTCCCGCGCAGCTCGTGGTACGAAAAAGCGAAAAGCGACCTGAAGACCAAGGGGCGCGCGAAAGTCGGCGGATTCGTGCTCGGCGGCGGCAGCTCGTCTTCGAGCTCGTCGTGGAGCTCGGGCTCGAGCTCGAGCTCGTCGAGCGCCAGCTTTTCGGGCGGAGGCGGAAGCTCCGGCGACGGAGGAAGCTCGGGGAGCTGGTGAGCGGCCGGGGCGCGGCTTCAGGCCCGGGCGGGTTTCTTCAGGCGGTCGGTGAAATGCTTGCGAAACTTCGCGACTTTCGGCGCCACCACGAACTGGCAGTAACCCTGGTTCGGATTACGCGCGAAATACTCCTGGTGATAAGGCTCGGCTTCGTGGAATTCCGATGCCGCCGTCACTTCGGTCACGATCGGATCGCGATAGAGGCCGGCCTGGGTGATCTTCGCGATCACGCGCTCCGCGATCGCTTTCTGTTCCGGCGAGTGAAAGAAAATCGCGGAGCGATACTGGGTGCCCGCATCGTTGCCCTGGCGATCGAGCGTGGTCGGGTCGTGGATCACGAAAAAGACCTGGAGTATGTCCTCGTAAGACACGGTCTGCGGGTCGAAAGCGACCCGCACCACTTCGGCATGTCCCGTATCGCCCGAGCACACCGCTTCGTACGTGGGATTCGCAGTCTTTCCGCCCATGTACCCCGATTCGATCGACACGACGCCCTCGAGATCGTCGAAAACCGCCTCAAGACACCAGAAACAGCCTCCGGCGAGAGTGGCGACTTCGCGTTTTGCCTCGGCACTGCTCGTTTGCATTGAAGCCCTTTCGTCCAAGGGATTCAATCTAACGAGTCGGATGCGCCGAGGCAAGCTCCAGCTTCGGTCGCAAGCTCACGCGGCACCCCTGATGACCGGCGTGAACCACCTCGGAGGACGCGGCTCGACTCGCTCCACGCGCACGCGGGGACGTGCTTTCCAGGTGCGGAAGAGCACGCGCTCGGGTGTGCCGAGGTTCGCGTGGCGGTCGATCACCGAGCCCATGCGCGCGACGAACTCGGGATAGTCGAGCACCGGGAACGGCGCGTGGACGGCGCATTGCGCGTTGATCGCGTTGAATGCGCGCGGCACCTGACGGTCGCGCGTGGCGCGCACGCACGCGAGCGCCGTTGTCCAGGCTGCGGTGCAGCCCAGGCCCTGGGTGCGCAGCCGCGAGTCGTAAATAGCGCGGAACTGGCTGAAGGACAAAGCCTCCTCGTATGCCATCGCGCGCGCGAGCTCGCGCAGCCGCGGGTCTTCCGCCCACCGGGCGAGAGCGCGGTAGAAAACTCCGCTTTGCGCCGTTGCGACGCAGCGGGCGAGGGCTTCGTGCGCCGCGGTGGGCCGGTGCGGACCGGTCCCGCCGTCGGCCTCGGCGGAGGCGCGGTACTGCTCGTGCCCGGCTATCCAGTCGTACTCCGGCCAGATCGCAGTGACGTAGTCGCGCAGTTGCGCGGCGCGTACCAGCTTGCGCGGCAGCCATTCGGCTTTGATCCACTGGGCGAGCGCAGGGTCGCGCCCGAAAAAGTGCAGCAGGCGGTCGGCTGCGAGCGGCATGCCGGCTTCGAGGAGCGATGCCGCGGTGACACTGTAGAAAAGCGGTCCGTTGGCGCGGACGAGGACGAGCTGGACGGGGCGGCTGGCGAGGCGGGGAGTCGGGTCGAGCGGCGCTTTTGCTTCCATGATGGCCTCCTAGGCGGGTGAGGACAACGGAACTACTACTCGGGCGCGATGGAGGCATAATGTCCAGGAGGCGCCGCGGCCGCGAGCTTTATCCACGAGGTCGCCCCAGAGTTTCCCGCCGGTATCGTTAAGAGCTACCGCGAGCGCGGCAGCAGTCTTCGGGAGGAGCGATGGCGCACACCGCTGCGTTGGTCGAAGTCCTCAAGCGCGAGCTCAAGGCCCGCCAGATCACGTATGCGAGCCTCGCCTCCCAGCTCCGGTTGAGCGAGGCCAGCGTGAAGCGCATGTTTTCCCGCCGCGATTTCACCCTGAAGCGACTCGACGAGATCTGCCGCTACGCGCAGCTCGAGTTCTCGGAGCTCGCGCGCGCAGTGGTGCGCGACGAAACGCTCATCACACACCTCACCCCGGAGCAGGAAAAGGAGATCGTCTCCGACAGGAAGCTTTTCCTGGTCGCGGTATGCGTGCTGAACCACGTCACGTTCGACCAGATCGTGGAGACTTACGATATCTCGAGCGCTGAAGGGGTGCGCCTCCTCTCGCGCCTGGATCACCTGAAGTTCATCGAGCTCCTGCCCGGCAACCGGATCAAGCTGCTGGTCTCGCGCACCTTCGCGTGGCTGCCCGACGGCCCGATACAGCGGTTCTTCAACCAGCAGGCGCACAACGAGTTCTTCCGCTCGCGCTTCAACCGGCCCGACGAGTTCATGCTCGTGGTGAACGGCATGCTCTCGAAGAGCTCGAGCGCAGACGTCGTGAACCGGTTGAAGCGGATTACGCGCGAGTTCTCCGACCTGCACAACGACGATTCGCGGCTGCCGCTGGGCGAGCGCTCGGCGATGACGCTGCTGGTGGCCGTGCGCCACTGGCAGCTCGCGGCGTTCGCCGAGTTGAGGCGCGGGCCGCGCACCGCCACGCACCCGCTCAAGGTCTCGCCCTGAGAGTCCCTAGGCTTTCACCTCGTGGTGGTAGCGGGTGACGCGCTCGACTTCGTTCTTCGAGCCGAGGATCACGCCGACGCGCTCGTGCAGCGCGGTCGGCTGGATGTCGAGGATGCGCTGCGTGCCGTCGGTCGCCGCGCCGCCCGCCTGTTCCACGATCATCGCCATCGGGTTGGCTTCGTACATGAGGCGCAGCCGCCCTTCCTTGTGCTTGGCGTCCCGCGGGTACAGGAAGACGCCGCCGCGCGACATGATGCGGTAGACGTCCGCCACCATCGAGGCCACCCACCGCATATTGAAGTCCTTGCCGCGCTCCCCGCTCTTGCCGGCGAGGCATTCGTCTATGTAGCGCTTCACCGGTCCGCCCCAGTTGCGGGCGTTGGAGGCATTGATCGCGAACTCCTGGGTATCCGGAGGGATCATGATCTTTTCATCGGTCAGTACAAAGGAGCCGAGCTCACGA
>CAZULX010000096.1:0-4781 GCA_964621335.1 uncultured Streptomycetaceae bacterium | reverse complement strand
CGCGCTGCGTCTGGCGACGGTCGACGCCCACAGAAATTTCCTCGACGGCTACCCCGAAGTCACCTGGTATTCCGGGCCGCTCTTCACCGACGACAACAAGAACGCCATCGGCAGCCTGCGGCTGATCGAGTTTCCGGATCGCGCCGCGGCCTCGGCGTATATCAATGCCGATCCCTACACCAAGGCGGGCATCTTCGAAGCGATCACCGTCGAACGCTGGAAGCCGGGGCTCGAAGTGCGCCAGCGCGACTATGCGCGCAAGGACGGCACGATGCAGTTCGTCATCCACTGCCACGACAGGCCTGACGGCGGTGCGCGGCGGGCGCCGCTGCGCGACGCGCATCTCGACTATCTAAAGACCCACGAGGAAATCATAGTCGCGCGCGGCCCGCTGCTCGACGATGACGGGGTGAAGACCATCGGCAGCGTTCTGATCCTCGACGTCGCAGACAAGTCGGAGGCCGACGCCTTCTGGGCCGAGGAGCCGTTCAATCGCGCCGGCGTCTACGAGTGGACGATCGAGCGCTGGCGCTTCGGCCATGTGTGAGCTGTGCGTTCTGCTCGATGCGCTTTACATCGTCAGGTGACGATAGATGCCGGCCACTTTCACCGGCAGCAGCGCCACGTCGTCGACGAGCGCCCAGTTCACCGCCCCGTACATGTGCGGCAGGTATTCGCGCGCTTCGTGATCGATCGTGATGCAGAAGGGTCGGATTCCGAGCTTGTGCGCTTCCAGCAGCGCCTGGCGCGTGTCTTCGATCCCGTACTCCCCGCGATAGTTGTCGCTGTAGTCCTCGGGCTTGCCGTCGGAGAGCGTGACGAGGAGCTTCGTGCGCGCTTCCACCTCGTCGAGCCGCATGGTGAGGTGCCGGATCGCTGCGCCCATGCGCGTGTAGTCCTGCGGCTCGATGCCGGCGATGCGTGAGCGTACGAGCGGACCGTAGGGCTCGTCGAAGCGCTTGACCCTGAAAACCTCACAGCGCCGGCGCGTGATCCCGGAGAAACCGTAAATCGCGTAGCGGTCGCCGAGCGCTTCCAGCGCTTCGCACAGCATGACCAGCGCCTCGCGCTCGGCCTCATTGATCCAGCCTTTGGTCGAACCGCTCATGTCGACCATGAACATGACCGCGAGATCGCGCTCGATCTTCCTGCGCCGCGTGAAGAGGAGCGACGGGAGCTCGGCGCCGGTATGCATGTCGCAATAACCTTCGACCAGGGCATCGAGATCGATGCCGTCGCCTTCGGGCTGACGTTTGAGCAGGCGCTCCTCCCCGCGGACGAGCTCGAAGGTGCGCTTGAGACGGGCGATGTTCGAGGCGTGCTTCGCGTAGACGCGCTCGACGAATTCGTCGTCTCCCGGCTGAACGTCGGCTTCGCGCAGCAGGCACCAGCTCCTGCGATAGTGGCCGCGCGCGTGGTCCCATTCGTCGTAGCAATACGCCTCAGCCCCCGCTTGGTCTTCGTTCCCCGTCTCTAGCACGTCGCCCTTCGCGCGGGATGCATTCCATGGGTCAGCACCGCCCGCGATCGCGAGATAACCCTCCGGTATTTCGCCCAAATCCTGGACCACCGAATCGATCAGCCGCGCGAGCTCGGACGGCGGCGTGACTGCTACGCCCCCGAGCTCGAGCACATACTCGCCGGCTCCGGAAAGCTCTCGCGAGCCGGCTTCCTCGATCGTGAACGCACCCGCTTCGTCGCCGCCCATTTCCTCACGCAAGCGTGCCAGCGCGTCGCGAATCGCCTTCCTTTCGCGTGCGATTCGCCGCTCTCGTACCGCGGCGGCGCGCCCGGGTTGGAGCACGCTCGCATACGCATCGTGGGGTGGCGAGGCGCACGCATAGAACTCACCGATGAGCCTGATGCTGTCCTCGATCGTCGCCGAAGGGGCGAGCAGCGGCACGCACCGCTCGTCGATCGGTTTTTCCCCACGCAGCACGGCGCTTGCACGCGCGAGTCCGGGAAGCTCGCGCTCGATATTCGCCTCGAGACGTATCGCCTCCAGCGCATTCAGCATGCGGAGCGCGTGGCGTGGATCGGGGAAGTCATTGCATGCCTTCTCGAGGTCGGCGCTGTAGGTGCCGTGGCGCGTCTGGGCCCAGAGCAGCGCCACCGTCGCCTTGTAGTGCAAAAAGCTTTCCTCGCGCGTCGCGCCGCGCGAAATGCGGGTCGGCAGAAAGTTCGTGTCGGTATCGGTGTACGGCTCACGCGCGGTCTCCAGGGGGAGCGGTCTTCCGGAAAGACCCTGCACAAAGAGCTCCAGCACTCTGGCGACCTCATCGAACTCTACGGCAGCCGTCGCCTGCTCGAACGGCGCCGTCTCGCGCAGCGCTTCGGTTCCGCGTTGAAGGCCATCACGGTCATAGGCATCGATCGCATGGATGACCCACGCCTCCGCCTGCGAGCGATCGACGCGCGGCAACGCGCCGGGCGCTGCGGTTGCAAACTGGAAAGCGAGCTCGAGGTTGGTGCGCGCGATGACCCCGGTCCAATGCAGAATGAAGGTCTGTCCGTCGCGGTCGAGGGTAGCCAGGGATTCGGCGATGTCGGTGACTGTACGGCGCGGCGAGAGCACCGGGTCGAGCAGTCGACCGAGGTGCGCTTCGAGCTCATGCGCGGCGTAGCGCCCGCCCGCGGCCGATGCCGGACGCTCAGAAGAGGGAGGAGGCAAGCTCGTTCACTGCACGCAGCATGTCGGGATCGTCGGTCAGCGCTTGCGCGATCGCGCCTGCGCACGCGGTGCGGGGCGCAATGCCCCGGCGCATGAGCTTGGCGGCGTGAACGAGCAGCCGCGTCGATGCGCCTTCGTCGAGCCCGCTGCCTTTAAGGTTGCGAGTCATTTGCGCGAGCCGCACCAGCTTCTCTGTATTCGCCTCGTCGAGGCCGCTCTCGGTAACCACGATCCTGCGCTCGAGCTCGGCGTCGGGATAACGGAACTCGATGGCGACGAAGCGCTGCCGGGTGCTCACCTTGAGCTCCTTCAGCACGTTCTGATAGCCGGGGTTGTAGGAGAGGGCCAGCATGAACTCCGGCGGCGCCTCCAGAAGCTCGCCGCGTTTTTCTATGGGCAGCATGCGGCGGTCGTCCGCGAGCGGGTGGATCACGACGGTGGTGTCCCTGCGGGCTTCGACGATCTCGTCCAGATAGCAGATGGCCCCGGCGCGGACCGCGCGGGCGAGCGGGCCGTCGACCCAGACTGTCTGGGCGTTGGTGATGAGGTAGCGGCCTACGAGGTCGGACGCGGTGAGGTCGTCGTGACACGAGACCGTCACGAGCGGCCGCCGCAGGCGCCACGCCATGTACTCGACGAAGCGTGTCTTGCCGCACCCGGTTGGACCTTTGAGGAGCACCGGAATCCGGTCCTCGTAGGCCGCCTGGAAAAGCGCGATCTCCTCCCCCACGGCTTCGTAATAAGGCTCATCGACTACGGGGCGGGCAGCATCCGGCAGAAATACCTGGGCGTGGCCTGACGCCGGGGGTCCGTTGCTCATGGGTAGTGGTCCACTTCGCGGAAAATTTGATGCTATGATGAATTATTTTGGCTTATCAACAGCCTAATTCTGTTCGTCTACAGCACTGAATAACTATGCAGAGACTCGGGTGGTTGCGGCCCGGATTCGTGGCGCTGGGCCTGTTTGCATGTGTACCGAGCGTATGGTGTCAGCAGTTTTGGGGGAGCGACCCGTTCAAGACACAGGATAACGTGTCGCCCGCGCCTGAAATCAAGTGGGAGCCGCGGCGGCCGCTGCCGCCGGTGCCGGCTCCCGCAGTGACACCAGAGCCCGCGCGAAGCGCGCCGCTCACTTTGGCGGAGCTCACCGAATACGCGCTGCGGAACAATCCGCGAGCACGCCAGGCGTGGTTCGCCGCGCGTGCTGCAGCCGCTGGCGTGGGCCTGGAGCAGGCCGACATGCTGCCGCAGGTGACGGGGCTCGTCGCCGCATCCCGTGTGCGCCCGGTATCCGCGACCACGGGTACCGCGTCCCCCTGGCAGAATCGATACGGGCCATCGGTCTCTCTCAGCTACGTGCTGCTCGACTTCACGCGCGGCGACCAGATCGAAGCCGCCGAGTTTCGTCTTCTCGCCGCCAATCTCAATCAGAATCGCGTTCTGCAGGACATCGTCTTTCAGGTGGAGCAGGCTTACTACCGCTTGATGGGCCTCGATCTTCTCGTCCGGGTGAACGAGCTCAGTCTCAAGAATCTGCGCACGTCGCTCGACGCCGTGCAGCGCCGGCGCGAATCGGGGCTGGCAACGGTCGCCGATGTCTATCGTGGGGACACCCAGGTCGCGCAGGCGGAGTTGAATCTCACGCGCAGCCGTGGGGAGCTCGAGAAGGCGCGCGGGCAACTCGCCGGCGCTGTCGGCCTGCCGGTCGATAAATCGCTGCAGGTGCAGACGTTCACCGACTTGCCGCAGGTGCAGGCGATGAAAGCTTCGGTTGCCGATCTGCTGCAGCGCGCGCGCTCCACGCGCCCCGATCTGGTGGCGGCGGAAGCGCAGGCGCGAGCCGCGAGAGCGAGCGCCGAGGCCGCGGGCAAAGCAGGATTGCCCACCCTCGAGCTCGTCGGAGGCGGCGGACGCACGTTTTTTACCGACGATCGGGCTGCGGCGAACAACTTCAGCATCGGTCTCAACTTGCGCATACCGATTTTCAACGGCTTTCGAGATCGCTATGGCGCGCAACTCGCGCAGGCGCAGGCCGAGCAGGCTGTCGCAGCGCGCGATTCCCTGTTCCGGCAGCCCGAGCTCGATGTTTGGCAGGCGTACTATGATGTGC
>CAZULX010000095.1:0-6314 GCA_964621335.1 uncultured Streptomycetaceae bacterium | reverse complement strand
CACGGCAGGTCGGCGATCGATTCGAAGAGCGCGGCGCTGTCGGGCCGGTACGGCAGCTCGGTGAGGAAGGGCGCAGGCATGAAAACGTCTGTAAACAGCGAAGGAGACCTGTAAGAATACCTTAGGTAGCGGAGCGATCGGGGCGTAGATGACGCACGCAAACCGGCACCGCGCGTTCAGTTACAGTAGGGTGCCTTGATAATGCACCGGCAGCCGTGCGCCCCGGTCAAGGAGGATGGGATGAACAAGATGAGCAACCGGCTGGCCCTCCACACGTGGTCGCTCGACACCACGCCGCTCGCCGAGACGCTGCGCGCGGCAAGCGACGGCGGATGGAATGCCGTCGAGCTGCGGCGCATCGATTTCACGCGCTGCTTCGACCAGGGCATGAGCAACGATCAGGTCATCGCGCTGGTGCGCGAAAGCGGCATGAAAGTCGCCGTCATCGGCACCGAATACGGGCTCATCTTCGCGAAAGGCGACGAGAGCAAGCGGCTCATGGGCGTGCTCGAGGAGACCTGCCGCAACGCGAAAGCGCTCGGCTGCGACATGATCATGATCGCACCGGGCCAGGGGAGCGGCACGGTCAAGAAGGCCGCTGCGAACTTCCGCCGCGCCGGCGAAGTCGTCGGCGCGCATGGGCTTCGCATCGCCCTCGAGTTCAACTCGGTGCACGACGTCATCAACGGTCTCGAAGTAGGGCGCGAAGTGGTGTCGCTCGCGAATCATCCGGCGTGCGGCCTCCTGCTGGACGCCTACCACATGGAAAGAAGCGGCAGCGGCGGGCGCAGCTTCGCGGACATGTCGCGCGAAGAGATCTTCACTTTCCAGTTCAGCGACGTGCCGCCGGGGCCGCCTCCGGCAGGAGGCCGCCCCACCGATCGCCTGATGCCCGGCCAGGGGCGGGTGCGCTGGAAGGAAGTCTTCGGCTTGCTAGCGGAGAAAGGCTACGACGGGTATCTCAGCTACGAAGCGCCGAATCCGGTGTACTGGTCCCGGCCGCCGCGTGAAGTCGCGCAGGAGGCGGCGCAAGCGACGCGCGGCCTACTCGCAAGCGTCCAATAAACATGGATTCCGGTTCACGCCGCATCGCGGCGGGCCCGGAATGACGACTCTGACTTAACCGTGGTTTCCCGGGGTTTCGGCGGTCAGTACACCACCACGCTCCTGATCGACTTCCCTTCGTGCATCAGGTCGAAGCCCTTGTTGATGTCTTCGAGGGCGAGCTTGTGCGTGATGAGATCGTCGATGTTGATTTTGCCGTCCATGTACCAGTCGACGATCTTCGGCACGTCACGGCGGCCTTTGGCGCCGCCGAAAGCAGTGCCTTTCCAGACGCGTCCGGTGACGAGCTGAAACGGCCGCGTCTTGATTTCCTGTCCCGCGCCCGCGACGCCGATGATGACCGAGACGCCCCAGCCCTTGTGGCAGCACTCGAGCGCCTGGCGCATCACGTCGACGTTGCCGATGCATTCGAAACTGTAGTCGGCGCCGCCTTTGGTGAGATTCACGAGATGCGGCACGAGATCGCCTTCGACTTCCTTCGGATTCACGAAGTGGGTCATGCCGAACTTCTCGCCGAGCGCGCGCCGTGAAGGGTTCAGGTCGACGCCGACGATCATGTTCGCGCCCGCGAGACGCGCGCCCTGTATGACGTTCAGGCCGATGCCGCCGAGACCGAACACCACCACGTTCGCTCCGGGCTCGACTTTCGCCGTGTTGATCACCGCACCGATGCCGGTGGTGACGCCGCAGCCGATGTAGCACACCTTGTCGAAAGGCGCGTCTTCGCGGATTTTCGCGAGCGCAATCTCGGGCACGACGGTGTAGTTCGCGAAGGTGGAAGTACCCATGTAGTGCAGCACTTTCTCGCCGCCGAGCGAGAAGCGGCTCGTGCCGTCGGGCATGACACCCTGCCCCTGCGTGACGCGTATCGCCTGGCACAGATTCGTTTTCCCCGACAGGCAGTACTCGCACTCGCGGCATTCCGGCGTGTAGAGCGGGATCACGTGATCGCCTTTCTTCAGCGATTTCACGCCCGCACCGGTTTCGACCACGATGCCCGCGCCTTCGTGGCCGAGTATCGCCGGGAACAAACCTTCGGGATCGGCGCCCGAGCGCGTGAACTCGTCGGTGTGGCAGATTCCGGTGGCTTTGATCTCGACCAGCACTTCCCCGGCCCGGGGTCCTTCGAGATCGACCGTTTCGATCGTGAGCGGCGCGCCTGCCTTGTGCGCGACGGCGGCTTTGACTTTCATTGGCAAACCTCGGTTCAGTGCGGGGGAAAGCGAATACTATACTTTGTAGGTAGCGGAGCGGTCGGGGCCTCGATGACGCCCCCACCGCTTCGCTCCCTACGTGACATGAACGCTACCTACCGCGGACGCTTCGCGCCGTCGCCCACCGGCCCTCTCCACTTCGGTTCGCTCGTGGCGGCGCTCGGCAGCTATCTCGAAGCGCGCGCGAACGGCGGCGCGTGGCTGGTGCGCATCGACGATCTCGATCCGCCGCGCGTCGCACCGGGCTCCCCGGACGACATCCTGAGAACGCTCGAAGGGTGCGGCATGGAATGGCAAGGCGCGGTGGTGTACCAGAGCACGCGCGCCGAGGCTTATCACGGGGCGCTGCACGCACTGCGGCAGGCCGGTAAGTTATACGCGTGCGCGTGCAGCCGGCGCGAGATCGCGGATTCGGGAGTGGCGGGCATCGAAGGCTACGTCTATCCCGGAACGTGCCGCGAAGGCTTGCCCGCGGGACGCGCCGCGCGCGCGTGGCGGGTCGCGACCGACGACCGCATAACCGCTTTCGACGATGCGATACAAGGCCGCATCGAGCAAGCGCTCGCGCGGGTGGTCGGCGATTTCGTCGTGTACCGCGCGGACCGGGTGTATGCGTATCAACTCGCCGTCGCGCTCGACGACGCGGAGCAGGGTGTCACCGACGTCGTGCGCGGCGCGGACCTCCTGGATTCGACGCCCCGACAGATTTACCTTCAGCAGTTGCTCGGGTTGCCCACGCCGCACTACGCGCACCTGCCCGTTGCGGTGAATGACCGGGGCGAAAAGCTTTCGAAGCAGACGCACGCCGAGCCGATCGATCGCGCCAACCCTGCGCCTGCGCTCGCGCGCGCGCTGCGGTTCCTCGGGCACGACGCGCCTGCGGCGCTCGATCGCGCATCACCGCGGGAGGTGCTGCGCTGGGCCGAAGCGCATTGGCAGCTCTCGCGCGTGCCAAGAGTCCGTACCCGGAGTTAAAAAATGGATTCCGGATCAAGTCCGGAATGACGACACAGCGCGTTTATCGGCCGGCGCCACGGTTAACACCGCCTCCCCGTGCCGGAAAGCGATCAGGTGCCCAGGGTGCATCTCGATCCACTGCTCGTTATCGGTGAGCGGCGTGGTGGCGATGACCGCGACCTTGTCCTCGGGCGTGGTGAGCGCGCTGAAATCGACCGTCACGTCGTCGTCGATCAGGTGCGCGTCGGCGAAAGGCGCGTGGCGCAGGATGTAGCACAGCTTGTCGGCGCAATGCGCGACGAGGTAATCGCCGTTGGAGAGCAGGTAGTTGAAACGCCCGTGCTGCGCGAGCTCGAGTGTGAGCTCGCTCAGGACTTCGAAACAGTCCGCGAGCGGCGGCTCGCCTTCGGGAAAGCGCTTGCGCAGCGCTTCGAGCAGATAGCAGAACGCGCGCTCGCTGTCGGTCGTCCCTACCGGAAGGTACTGCCCGGCGAGCTGCGGCGAAAAATCCTCGAGCGTGCCGTTATGGGCGAATATCCAGTAACGGCCCCACAGCTCGCGCAGGAAAGGGTGGGTGTTCTCCAGCGCGACCGCGCCCCGCGTCGCTTTGCGGATGTGCGCGATCACGTTCATGGAACGGATCGGGTAGCTGCTCACGAGCTCGGCGATCGGCGATTCGACCGCCGGCTTCGAGTCGAGGAACACGCGGCAGCCCGGGCCTTCGAAGAATGCGATGCCCCAGCCGTCGGCGTGATGATCGGTCGATCCGCCGCGCCGGTGAAAGCCCGCGAACGAAAAACAGATGTCCGTGGGGACATTGCAGTTCATCCCCAGCAACTGGCACATGCGCGCTCATTCCATCTCAGAGTTCCGCAGCTTTTGCATTGCAGGCCGCCGGCGAAGCGCACCCCGGGAGCGGTGAGCTCGCGCGCGCTTTCGGGCTCTCTTTGCGGCGTGCCGATTCGGAGATCAGGTCCGCCACGCGCTGCGCAACTTCGCGGCCCGCCTCTTCGCCGGCGGCGATGTTCTGAAGCTTCGCGGTGAAGTCGAGGAGCCGCGTGCGCACCGTCTGCGGGCGGATGACGACGTCGGCCGATTGCAGATCGGTTGCAGCGAGGTCGCGCGCCCGCCAGTACCGCGTCAGATCGACTGCGATCACGAAATCGGCGCCCATCGCTTTCGCGACGCGCACCGGCACCGGGTTCGTCAAACCGCCGTCGAGGTACGCGACGCCGTCGATCACCGGCGGCACGAAAAGATCGGGAACGGAGCTCGACGCACGCACCGCCAACCCGGTGTCGCCGCGGTTGAAGACGACCATCCTGCCGCTCTTCGCATCGGTCGCGACCACCGCGAAAGGCTTGGCGAGCTTCTCGATCGACCGCTCGCCCACCGCTTTGTTGACGTAATCCTGCAACGCGACGCCCTGCACCCAGCCGCTGCCGAAGAGCGAGAAGTCAATGAGCGCGCCCTGGTCGAGATCGACCGCGATCTGCTCGAGCTCGAGGCCGCTGTAGCCGCTGGCATAGAGCGCCGCGACGATCGCGCCCGAGCTGCTGCCGGCGACGATGTCGGGCTTCACGCCCGCGGCTTCGAGCGCCTTGATGACGCCGACGTGGGCGAAGCCGCGCGCGCCGCCGCCGCCCAGCACCAGCGCGACAATAGGGCGCTCCGACTTGAGCGGAACGATGGCGCGCGCGCTCGGCGGCTCGCGGCGGGCGGTATCGATCGAGAGCGGCGCGCACGCGGAGAAGACGCCGGCGAACAGCGCGGCGACGAGGGTGTGTTTACGCATCGGTGCATTCTAAACGCGCGCGGGACCCCATTGGTTCACACGCCGGCCTCTTTCGATTGCCTGCACAGGGCAAAACGGACAGAATGCGATCCGCAAAACCGGAGGCCCACCCGGATCTACACGGGGTCTGCCCCGATTCAAGCAATGCATCACTTCTTCGGGGCCCTCGATGGATTTTTCGGCCGGCGTGCTCGCGATCATCGGCTTCGCCTTTCTTCTCGCCGGTGCGGTGAAAGGCGTGCTGGGCATGGGCCTGCCGACCGTCGCGATGGCCATATTGAGCCTCGTCATGCCGCCGGCGCAGGCCGCTTCGGTCCTGGTGATCCCTTCGCTTGTCACCAATGCCTGGCAGTTTGTCGCGGGCCCGCAGCGCCGACGCGTGGTGAAGCGCTTCGGCTGGATGATGGTGGCGATCTGCCTCGGCACCTTTCTCGGAATCGCGCTCCTCACGGGATCGTCTAAGGCGGCGAGCGCCACGCTCGGCATCGTGCTCGCGCTTTACGGCGCGAGCGGGCTCGCGGCGCTGCGCTTTACGGTGGCCCCCCGGCACGAGGCCTGGCTTTCGCCGCTCATCGGTTTCGTGACCGGCGTGCTGACGGGCGCAACGGGAGTTTTCGTGATCCCAGCGGTGCCGTACCTCGCGTCGCTCGACCTCGACAAGGACGCGCTGATCCAGACGCTCGGGCTTTCGTTTACGGTGTCGACGATGGCGCTCGCGGCCGGGCTCTTCTATACCGGGCATTTTCAGGCCTCCGTGGGAACGGTATCGCTGCTTGCGCTGGCGCCGGCCCTCGCCGGCATGTTCGCCGGCCAGCACATCCGGGGACTGTTGCGGCCCGAGGTTTTCCGGAAGTGGTTCTTTGCGGCGCTGGTCGCGGTCGGTGTCTTCATGGCGGCGCGCGCGCTCGCCTGACCCCGCTTAGTTACTTAACCGCCAAGACGCCAAGGCGCCAGGAAATCCAACAACAGAAATTCTTTTTGGCGTCTTGGCGTCTTGGCGTCTTGGCGGTTCATGTGAACGGATCGCTCCTCACCGCCGGATGCCGAGCAGCAAGTACGCCGCCGCCGTGCACGCGACGACCGAGAGCGCGACACTGAAACCGATCCCGAAACCGACGACTGGAATGAGAAACAAGGGTGCGTGCGCAGCGAGCGCCTGCGAAGGTGCGATCCCGAGGAATGAGCCCGCCGCGATCAGCAGCCAGCGCCTGATATAGGTGAGCAATATCCCCCGGCGCTCGCGGTTGTAGCTTAGCGCGCGCTCGCGCCGCCACGCCGGACCG
>CAZULX010000094.1:0-27775 GCA_964621335.1 uncultured Streptomycetaceae bacterium | reverse complement strand
GCGCCGACGCTCGCCTCGCGCTCGGCGATGCGCTCG
Source organism: uncultured Streptomycetaceae bacterium (assembly GCA_964621335.1). Taxonomy (GTDB): domain Bacteria; phylum Pseudomonadota; class Gammaproteobacteria; order Burkholderiales; family SG8-41; genus JAQGMV01. Next base: position 27,739 of record CAZULX010000094.1, on the reverse strand, counting down.
AGGCACGCGCGCACGACCGCTTCGCACGTCGTACTGCCGGCGCCGATCACCTGCACGATTTCCGAAGCCGTGAGCTGGTTGAGCGGTTTCATGCGGGCTCCTTGGAGGCGTGGCGGCTTTTCAGCCGCGATAGATCGGCTCGGGCTGTGTGAAGAACGAGTGCAGGATGTGGTAAGCCGTGAGGTAGTTGATCTGCTGGAAGCTCGCATGCGAGATTCCCGCCATGACGGCAAACTGCTTGTCGGGGTTGGGCAGGCGCTTGAAGAACTCGACGAGATCGTCGAAACCCGCGATGCCGTCGAACTCGCCGCGCATCACGATCGTCGGGGCCACGATCTTTCCGGGATCCACCACCGGCAGCTTCGAGCACATGTCGACGTAAGTCCCGGTGGGAACCGAATCGTCGAGCGCGAGTATCGCGTCCGCGAAAGCCTCGATCACTTTGTCTTCGGCACAGCCCGGGTGGTCGCGCGTGAAGATCGAGCGCACGAAAGCGCGGTCGATCGGCCGGCGGTTCACCCTGCTGAACTCGGGAAGCTTCTTGGTGCGCTCGGCGAGCGTCGGGCTGCCTTTGCCGGTCCATACGAAAGCGTCGAGCGCAAGCCGCGCGACGCGCTCAGGATGGCGCTGCGCGAACAGTGCGGCGCGCAATGCGCCGGACGAAATGCCATAGACCAGAAACTTCTTCACGCCGCGGGTCTTCATGATGTAGTCGGACGCGGCAGCGAGATCGTCCGCGCCGGTCGCGATGTCGAAATTCGAGTCGCGGCCCTTGTCCGAGCGGCCGTAGCCTTCCATGTCGACGCACCACGTGTCGAAGCCGCGCTGCGCGAACCAGTCCATGGCCGACGAATCCGCGCGGCCCGGCACTTTCAGGTCGAACGTCGGCTGCGACGCCATCGAGGAGCCATGGACGAAAAGCACGGCCGGCTTCCCCGCGCCGGCACCGGGTGCGCGCTTCTCCCACAGGAAGAGCCTGGCGTCACCTTTGCGGGTCCAGTGTTCCTGTCCGGTGACGGCAGCTTGCGCGTGATCCATGGAGCGCCTCGTGGAGCGTTTCGCGGGAGGCCCGCAGTCTAAGGTGAGGCTCGCTCGAGCGTCAATGCGTTCGAAGCGGCGCCGATGCGCCGCGCCGAACGCAGTGTTTGATGTTCAGTGTCAAATGCCTGGTGGCTCGCGGAGAAGCCCGTAAAAACTCAACACTAAACATCAAGCATTGAGTCAGTACACCGGCTTCGAGCGGAAATAGCCTTGCCGGTCGCGCGACTTCACGTTGTATTTCTGGACCTGATTGCCCTTCAGAATTTCGAGCGCGACGTCCACACCGGCATCGCCCGTCGCCCACAGCTTGGTATAGAAATCCGCCTGGCCCTGAATCGCCTTGCCGCCGATGCCGACGATCACGTCGCCTTTCTGCAGCCCCGCGTCGTCCGCCGGGCCTTCCGGCGAGACCCGGGTAACGATCAAGTTGCCCTGCACCTCCTGGGTGTTCACGCCGATCCACGGCCGCGGCGTCGCAGTCGACTTGCCATTCGCAATCATGTCGCCGAGCACGGGTTTGAGTACGTCGATCGGCACGAACATGTTCCCGGGAATGTTCGCGCGCGTGCCCATCGCATCGCCGACCACGAGCGAGCCGATGCCGAGGAGCTTGCCGTCTCGCGAGAGCAGGGCCGCGCCCTGCCAGTTGACCGTCGCCGGCGCGGTATAGATCGCTTCGTCGAGCAGATATTCCCAATAGCCGACGAACTTGCGCTTGGACACCACGTACGCGGGGGCGACGCCGTCGAAGCCGACGACGAGCACGAGGTCGCGCTCGGCGAGCTTTGCCGACTCGCCGAAATCGACGGGCTTCACGGGCAGCGGCGTGAGGGCCTTCACGAGCCCCATGCCGGTGGTCGTGTCGGAGCCGACGACGGTCGCCGGGAACACTTTGCCGTCGGCGGTGAGAAGCTCGACCTTGTCGGCTTCGGTGATGAGGTAGCCGATGGTGAGGACGAGCCCGTTGCTATCGATCACGACGCCCGTGCCTTCGCGCTGGTCGCCGAGGCTCGCGCTGCTGCGCGCGTCGCGCACCGCGCGGCTCTTGACCCGGACCACCGAAAGCGCATCGACGGTGAGCTCGCGCTGGCCCGCCGCGGAGCTCGGCGGATTCTCGGAAGCGACTACCGGCGCGCTGCAGAAAAGCAGCGCTCCGAGCGTGAGTAGCGTGAGATACCGCGCTCCCCCGCGCATGCCCTCGAGTCTCGTTGTGTAGTCAGTCATGTCCGAACCTCTTCTGGTGGACTGCGAGGACCCGGTCGGCACCGGCCAACAGACCCTATGCTACGACTATTCCTATGCTGAAATAAAGCACGGACGCGCGGAGCACCCCGCCCGCGCCCGGACAATGGCGGGGCGGCGTTACAATCCAGCGCTGCATCCTTCATCACCGCCTCTGGGCAGCAAGCGGTATGCCCTGCTCGCCCACGCACGCCCGCATCAACTCGACAAGGAGACGCTAGTGGAACTCGGACTGAAAGGAAAAGTGGCCGTCGTCACCGGCGGCACCCAGGGAATCGGAAAAGCCACCGCCCTCAGGCTCGCACGCGAAGGCGCGAGCGTCGCGATCTGCGCGCGGACGAAAGAGGCGGTCGACGCGACGGCGGCGGAGATCCAGAAAGCGGGCGGACAGGCGCTCGGGGTTGCGGCCGACATGAGCAAGCCGGCGGACATCGAGCGTTTCATGAAAGCCGTCGCCGACAAGTTCGGGCGCATCGACATCCTGGTCAACAACGCCGGGACGTCCAAGCGCGGCGCTTTTCTCGAGCTCACCGACGAGGAGTGGAGCGCCGACATCGAGCTCAAGGTCTTCGGCGCGATCCGCTGCACGCGCCTCGCTGTCCCCCACATGAAGAAGAACGGCGGCGGGCGCATCGTCAACATCACGATTTCGAGCGCGAAACAGCCCGGTGCGCAATCCTACCCCACGAGCGTGTCGCGCGCGGCGGGACTCGCGATCACCAAGGCGTTGTCGAAGGAATTTGCCGCGGACAACATCCTCGTCAACACGGTGTGCATCGGCAAGATCAAGTCCGGACAGCACGAGCGCCGCTACAAGCGCGAAGGCAAGAGCGCCGAGGAGTATTACGCGGCGGCCGCGAAGGACATCCCCATGAAGCGCGTCGGCGAAGCCGACGAAGTCGCGAACGTCATCACATTCCTGGTCTCGGACGCCGCAAGCTACGTGACGGGCAGCAGCATCAACCTGGACGGCGGCATCTCCGGCGTCCTCTAGCCGATCGGTAGATAACCGAAGGATGGGAGGTTACGGAGGGAAACCTTGGGTTTCCCTCCGTTCGTATTAATTGTGCCGCGCGCGGCACCAGCTGCCCAGACGCCGGCAGGCTCGTCTGGCAGCCTGCTGGTGCCGCTGGTCCGACTCGAACGGACGACCTGACGCTTACGAAGCGCCTGCTCTACCAGCTGAGCTACAGCGGCTACTCGGGGGAAGGGTGCATTCTATCAGAGGCGTCAGAGGCGGGCGCGGATCTAGCGCGTGAGGCCGGCGTAGTCCATCGCCCCCGACTGCCGCGCGAGCTCGCGGCCGTTGCGAACCCCTTCCGTCGGCGCGTCACGACCGCTCGTCCGTGCCCCGGGCAAAGCGTGAAACAGCGCACAGTTTCGGATCGCCGCACCCTTTATCTTGCGCCGTCACGTAACGAAAGACGAGTCATGCTCGACCCATCCTCGACGGACGAATTCTGGTGCCCGCTCGGCGACACGCGCGTCCCGGGGGCCAAGCCTCCCAAGGCCATGACGTCCGAGGACTCGGAAGCGTTGTCGCGCTTCGGCGCCGGAGAATGGATATCGGACGCACAGATAGACCAGCTCGAATCGCTGGGACTGCTGGAGAAGGTTTTCGGCCAGGCGCTGCTCACGCGACTCGGCCACACCACGCTCGGAATCGATTCCTGAAGCTAGCTCGAGCGGATGCGCACGATGACATCCACGCCTTCGACGCTCATGCCGCGCGGCAGCCGCGGCAGCTCCGAGATCCGCACGTCGGCTTCGTCGATGTCCATGAGCTCGCCGGTGTCCACGTTGTAGAAATGGTGATGCGGCGCGGTGTTCGGATCGTAGAACACGCGGGTCGGATCGACGATCACTTCGCGCACGAGCTTTCTTTCGAGGAACAGGTTGAGCGTGTTGTAGACGGTGGCCTTGGAAGTCTCGCACGCACGGTCGTTCACGATCGCGAGGATGCGGTCGGCCGAAAGATGCTCGCAACGGGAAAACAGCGCGTGCGCGATTTCGATGCGCTGATGGGTCGGGGTGATGTCGTGATCCCGAAGCAACCGGGCCAGGTTCTCGCGAGTGCATGTCTGAGGTTTCATGCCGCATCGATTTTAAGTGAAGGGGTGGACCGTGTCTAACGCGATGTGTGACATTTTCCCTCGGAAAGCGGACCGCCGCAGCGGCGGCTCCCGCCTGCGCAGCCTTCCATTCCGGGTATCGCACCGCCCGTCGGAAGCCGCTCGCAAACCCGCTCTTCATTGACGACAATCGCCGCTCCATGCTTCCCACGACCTCACGTCCCGTACCTGTGCATTCGGCCGGCTTTACGCTGATCGAGCTGATGCTGGCGTTGACCATCCTCGCAATTCTGCTCGGCGTGGCAGGGCCCTCGTTTCTCGAAGCGCAGCGGAACGTAGTCATCAGCGGGCAGGCGAACGACCTCCACGCCGATCTCGCGCTTGCGCGCAGCGAAGCGGTCAAGCGCAACCAGGCCGTGATGCTGTGCGCCAGCAGCAACCAGACGACTTGCGGCGGCCTCACGTGGGCGCAGGGCTGGATGGTCTTCGCCGATGCGAACGGAAACGGTGCATGGGATGCCGCCGAGGTGCCGCTCAAGTCGAGGGGCCCTCTGGGCGGAGCGACCACGCTCGTGTCTGCGGGTCACCTGGTGGCCGGAGGCGTGGCATACGTTCCCTACGTTCCCTCCGGCATCAGCACACTCACCGGTGTCAGTTTCGTTCTGTGCGATACCCGCACGACGCCGAACGGCGGGCGCAACATTTCCATCAACAGAACGGGCCGGCCGTCGGTCGTGCGCGTCACGTGCCCCATGATTCCGACGCTCGAACCATGAGAAAACACGGAATGTCAGGCTTCACCATGCTCGAGGTCATGATCTCGATCGTGATCCTCGCCTTCGGCCTGCTCGGTATCGCCGGCCTTCAGGCTTTCGCCCTCAAGAATACCCAGAGCGCAAGCCTGAGGCTCACCGCGACGACCCTCGCGAACGACATGATCGACCGCGTGAAATCGAACTGGCAGGGCATCGAGACCGGCGCCTACAACAAGCCGAACTCGGGCGATTACGGCAACACCTCCGGCTGCACGACTCCGGGGTCCACCTGCACCGCGGCACAGGTCGCGCAAAACGACCTCTTCGAGTGGCAGACGCGGGTGGGTGCCACATTGCCGGGCGGAGTGGGCATCGTCTGCCGCGATTCCACGCCGGATGACGGGGACACTGCGGGGGCACCGGGTTGCGACGACGCCGGGACCGTCGGCTACGTGGTCAAGATCTGGTGGAATGACGATCGCACCTCGAGGGAGGCTGTCGTGCCCCTGCAACGCTTCTGGACGCCTTTCAACCCATGACATCCTTCACGCCGACGCGACGCGCGCGCGAGGGGGGGTTCACGCTGATCGAGCTCATGATCGCGGCCACGATCGGCCTCGTCCTCACCCTCGTCGTAGCGCAGCTTTTCATCGGCAGCCGCCGCACCTATGCCACCACGGACGAAGTGTCCCGGATGCAGGAAGGCATGCGCTACACGTATCAATTGCTCACGCGCACGATACACATCGCCGGATACAAGAGCTCGCCGAGCACGACGATCGACGCCATTTTCGGCGCGACGCCGGTGCTCGCCGGGGTCGAAGGCCCCGCCGCGAGCTTCGCCTCCGACGAATTCACCGTCGCCTACCAGGGCAACAGCAACGGTCCCGGCGCTGCAGACGGCAGCGTGGTGAATTGCCTGGGCGTGCCGGTGACCGGCGGCCAGATGTCCGTCAACACGTTCTCCATCCAGGCCGGCAAGAACGGGGCGAACGCGCTTTTCTGCGCCGCGGACGGAGGTACGGCGACCGAGATCGTGCCCGACGTGGACAACATGCAGGTCCTGTACGGCGTCGACACCGACGCCAACCTGATTGTCGACACCTACGAGACGGCGAACAACGTTGCCAATATGAACAACGTGCGCAGCGTGAGGGTCGGGCTGCTTTTCGTTACGCCCGGCGTCTATGGCGCACCCGCGGCGACCACTGCGACCTACGACGTGAACGGTCTCAACGTAGGACCGTTCACCGACAACAAGATACGACGTGTGATGACGATGACCGTCAACATGCGCAACCGCACGCCATAGCGCGACCGAAGGAGCGACGATGACACACTCCAGGCTGGGCCACCGCGAGCGCGGCGCGATACTGATCGTGACGCTCCTCTTCCTCGTGATACTCACGATGCTGGGCGTCACCGCGATGACCGGAACCACCATGGAAGAGCGCATGGCGGGCAATACGCGCGATGCGCAGCTCGCGCTCCAAGCCGCCGAAGCTGCGATGCGCGACGCTCGGCGCGATATCAACAACTACACCGTAAAGGTCGGAGCGACCTTCGGCCGCGGCGTACCGCTAGCCGAACACGACTTCTACAGCATGGATAGCCCGGGCACTTGTAACCCCGTCAAAATCGGGGTTTGCCAGCCTGCCAACAACCCGGATGGCACGACGTATTCGAGGGCGCCGGGCACGATACTGCCGAGCGTCCCCGCGACCCACAACATGACGGCTTCGCCCTCCGTCGCATATGGAGATATCACCGGCGCCGAGCCGATCGGCAACGGCGCTCTCGCGGCCCAGCCGCGTTATCTCATGGAAGCTTTCTGCGCGCGCGTGCACGGCGCCGCGCTGTCGGCGGAGCTCCGCTGCACATTCATCCGCGTCACGGCGGCAGGCTATGGCCGCAACCCCCACACCGTCGTCACGCTGCAGGAAATCTTCGTTCGTGAATAAGCACCCCTATCCGAGACCGGAGCACTCCATGAAGTCCGACCCCAAACGCATCCTGAGAAAAGCCGTCGCAGTGACCGCGCTTTTCTGCATGACTACGCAAACGACGTTTGCGGCGCTGCTGAATCTCTCCTCGGATCCCCTGTCCGTCTCCCAGGTCTCGCCGAAGATCATGCTGACGATCTCCAAGGACCAGCAGCTCTACAAGAAAGCGTACAACGACTACTCGGACCTGAACGGCGACGGCGTGATCGACACCACGTACAACCACGCGATCGAGTATTACGGTTATTTCGACTCCTACAAGTGTTACGACTACGTCCCCGCGGATGGCCGCTTCGAGCCCAAATCGAATACCGCCGACAAATATTGCGCCGGCCGGCGCTGGAGCGGAAACTTCCTCAACTGGGTATCGATGTCGCGTATGGATGCCGTTCGCAAGCTCCTGTACGGCGGGCTGCGCTCGACCGACCAGACTTTCAATGCGGCGACGCAGCCCGATCCGATTACAGTCCTCGAGCGCGCCTACCTTCCGACCGACGCGCACGCGTGGGCAAAGTATTACAGCGGGGGGGATATCGACAGGCTCACGCCGTTCAATCCCCCGACTGCGGCGACGAGCAACCCCTATAACACCACCAGCAACATCTCGATTCCCGCCGCTGCGGGAGACTACGATTACACCTTCAACACGTCGGTGACCGCCAACGTCTCGATCGGCGATCAGATCACGATCCAGCTGCGCAGCAGTCCGGGCCGGTTTTTCACCGGCGCGGTCATGAACATCACAAACGCCGGCCGGACCGTGCGCATGCGGGTGAACGCCCTCGGCATCTCGGGCGCCGCCACGTCGGACCAATGGACGATCGTCAACCACAGCGCTGCGGGCATTTCATTTTGCAACGTGACCGTTGGCTCGACCGCTACCGGTAATGCCAATTCCAGATCATCGACGAACACCAACCCGCCGCTGATGCGCGTGGCTCAGGGTAATTTCGCGCTCTGGAACGCAAACGAGCGCTGGCAGTGCCAGTGGTTCGACGAGCGGAACAATATCCAGGGTGGCTTCGCCGGCGGTCTGCGTAGCAACGGCAACCAGGCCGTGCTCTCCGAAATCGGCGCGAGCGCCGAAAACCCGTCGCAGGGCACACACGGCCTGAGCTGGCCCAATACCGTGAACGGCGAGTACAACGTACGTGTGAAAGTATGCGATCCGGGCCTCTTCGATCCGGCCACCAATCGCGAGAAATGCAAGCGTTATCCGAACGGTAATCTGAAGCCGATCGGTCTGCTGCAGGAGTACGGCGACAACGGCCGTTTCCATTTCGGCCTGATGACGGGCAGCCACGCGAAGAACATCTCCGGCGGGGTGCTGCGCAAGAATCCCGGCACGCTGGCGGACGAGGTTCGCGTCGATAGCGACGGCGCTTTCCGCGAAGCCAACGTAAACGGGAGCGGCGTGCCGGACGGTACTTACCGGAATCATCCTTACCGCCCGCGCAACGCCGGCGATCCGCGCGTCGCCACTTCGCCGCAATCGCCGCCCGGAATCATCAACACGCTGAACTACATGCGTGTCTACGGATACCTTTACACGAACGGCACCTACATCGGCGCGTCCGGTGATAACTGCACCTATCAACTCACTTCCATCGTCGAGAACAATTGCACAAGCTGGGGCAATCCGATGTCCGAGGTTTTCTTCGAGGCCGTCCGTTACTTTGCAGGAACGTCCACGGACGGCTCGGAATTCCGATATACAGCCGGCAACAGCAAAGACAACGAGCTCGGCCTTCCACTGGCGAAGACGATGCCCGCACTCACCGCGACGAATTACTGCGCCAACCTGAACGTGCTCGTGTTCAACGCGAGCGTGTCGGACAACGACGACGATTTGCGCACGCGGGCAGGCGCGGACATCAATTCCGCGGCCACGATCGGCGCATTGACGAACGTCGTCGGCAACAACCAGAACGAGAACATAAACGGGGGTACGTATTTCGCGGGTAAGGTCATCGGCTCGACCCCCGCCGGTGATCCAGGATTCGAGCTGTGTACCGCCAAAACAATAACCGCGTTCGGAGACGTTTCGGGAATTTGCCCGGAGGGCCCGACCACGGCGGGCTCTTATCTCATCGCCGGTATCGCGCACCACGCCAGAACCAACCGCATTCGGACCGATTTCACCGTGCCGGCGTCCGACACCAAGGCGCTAAAGGTCACGACGTACGGTATCCAGCTCGCCTCGAACACCCCGGAGCTGGTGATCGAGGGTGGCGCGGGACAGCGGGTCGTCCTCCAGCCCATCTACAGGCTCAATGTGGGCGGGAATGTCGGAGGCGGCGCGATCGTCGACATGCGTTACGTCAGAATCGATACGACGACAGATCCGAACATCAGAAGCGGCAAGGTCTACGTGAACTGGGAGGATTCCGAGCAGGGCGGCGACTACGACCAGGACATGTGGGGCATCATCGAATGGCGGCTCGATATCGCGGCCGGGCAGATCACGATCACGACGAATGCGGTGTCGGCATCGACCGCGAATCCGCAGGGGTTCGGCTACGCGATCAGCGGAACGACCCGCAACGGGCCGCACTTCCATTCGGGCATTTACGGCTTCAACTATACCGATCCCACGGGTGCGCTCGGCTGCACGAACTGCAATCTCGCGGGCTCGGGCGGCCAGACCGGTCCGCAATCGGTTACCTATGCCCTGTCATCCGCGGCCGCGTCCGGCACGCTCAAGGACCCGCTGTGGTATGCGGCGAAATACGGCGGCTTCACGGACTCCAACAACAACAACCGTCCCGACCTGCCGAGCGAGTTCGACGCTCGGGTGAACAGCACGGGTGTCCCGGGAACCGATACCGTGCCGGACAACTATTTCCTCGTGACGAATCCGCTGGGGCTGGTGAGCGCTCTCAGCGCGGCCCTGAATGCCATCGGCAAAGACACGTCGGGCACCTCGGTGATGGCGAACTCCACGTCGCTCTCGACGACCTCGAGGATCTATCAGGCGCGCTACGACCCCGCCGACTGGAGCGGACAACTACTCGCGAAGAACGTCGACAGCGCCACCGGCGCGATTGCGACGACGGCCACCTGGGATGCCGGTCTCAAGCTGAACGCGATACCGCCGAACAACCGCGTCATCGTGACTTTCGACGACGCGGCGTCGCGGGACGGCGTCGCGTTCCGGGCGGGGTCCATCAGCGCACCGCTCCTGCTGCAGCTCAACACCTCCCCCATCACCACGCTGCCCGATGCACTGGGCGTCTCGCGGCTCGCATGGCTGAGAGGCGACACGTCGCAGGAGACGCGCAATGGCGGTATCTTCCGCTCGCGCCCGAACACCGTCCTCGGCGACATCGTCAATTCCGATCCCACTTACGTCGGCCCTCCCAATTCACCGAATTTCGACGCGACTTACGGGGTCTTCCGCACGACCTACTACAACCGCACGCCGATGCTTTACGTCGGCGCGAACGACGGCATGCTCCACGGCTTCGATGCCGTCACCGGAGTCGAAAAGCTCGCCTACGTCCCGAGCAAGACGTTCCCGCACCTGGCGAAGCTCACGAGCTCCACTTATGCGCACCGCTTCTACGTCGACGGCCCGCCCGAGGTCAACGATGCCGTCGTCAACGGCGTCTGGCGCACCGTGCTCGTGGGCGGCCTCGGCAGCGGCGGACAGGGCATCTATGCGCTCGACGTGACCAATCCGGGAGGCGCCGGGCCCGGCACCGACTTCACCGAAGCGAATGCGTCCAACCTCGTGCTGTGGGAGTTCAACGACACCGACGACGCGCAGCTCGGCTATGTTTTCGGAAAGCCGGTCATCCGCAAGATGGCGAACAACCGCTGGGCAGCCATCGTTTCGGCAGGCTACAACAACAGCGAAGGCGACAGCGCCACCGGTAATGGCCGCGCGACGCTCTTCATCATTTTCCTCGACGGGCCTAAGGGCGGGGGCCGCACCTGGATCGAAGGCAGCGATTACGTGAAGATCGATACCGGCGTGGGAACCGCTGCCACCCCGAACGGGCTGGCGCCGCCGATGGCAGTGGATGCCGATGGCGACAGCAGGATCGACTACGTGTACTCGGGCGACCTCCTGGGCAATTTCTGGAAGTTCGACCTGCGCGCTGCTTCGGTGAACACCTGGTCACAGGCGACGAGCCGCGTGGTGCTCTTCACGGCCACCGACGCGTTCGGCAATGCGCAGCCGATCACCAGCCAGGCCGAAGGTACGCTGCATCCGACCGGAAACGGGTTCGTGCTCACGTTCGGCACCGGGAAATACCTCGAAAAAACAGACCCGCTGTCGCCGTTTGCGATACAAAGCTTCTACGGCATCTGGGACAAAAATGACGGCGGCACCAACGTGTCCACGCAGACGACCGTGGCCAGCCGCACGGCGCTCCTTGGCCAGGTCATCTCGCAACAGAGTAACTTCCGTACTATAGACCCGGTGGTGGTGCCCAACTGGAATTCGCAGTTCGGGTGGTTCATGGATTTCCCGGCTTCGAACACGACCGGCGAGCGCGCGGTGTTCAGGCCGATCATCATCGCGGGTCGGCTCATCTTCACCACTCTCATACCGAGCGACGATCCGTGCGCCGGGGGAGGAACCAGCTTTCTGATGATCGTCAACCCGGCCACCGGCGGCAGCATCGACACGGCCGTGCTCGACACGAACGGCGACGGCATCCTGAATGCGAGCGACCAGATCAACGGCAACTATGCGGTCGGCGTCGAATCGACGGTCGGCATCGCGCCCACGCCGGTCGTCGTCAAAGGCGGGCCGGCTACCGGTGCCGTCAGTGCGACCACGTCGAAGATCTACGGTCAGGGCAAGCCGTCGATGCACGGCGAAGGATCCATGCTCGGCTATACGATCATGGGCGGGCCGCTCGGTGTCACCGGAATGGTGATCGGGCTGCTCGGCAACGACGGCCGTGTGAGCTGGCGCGAAATCATCAAATGACAAAGGCCCCCATGACGCGAGGCAACGATGGATTCACCCTGATCGAGGTGCTGATCGCCGTCGCGATTGTCGGGATACTGCTGGCGGTCGGACTGCCCGCCTATCAGGAGCAGATCGCCAAAGGGAGGCGGGCCGAGGGCAAGTCAGCTCTACTGAAGACGATCCAGTTGCAGGAGCGCAACTACACGGCACGGGGCACGTACACACTGGACCTGGGGCCGCTGTGGGGCCTTGCGGCCGGCGTCGGAGTTCGCTCAGGCGAAGATCCCACCGACGTGAACGGCTGGTACGTCATCACGGCCGACACCGCCGGCTGCAACACGGCGGACTTGCAGGTGTGCGTGAACGTGGTGGCGACGCCTCGCCCGGGATGGGCCGACGCCAACTGCAACGTGCTTTCGCTCAACAGCCGCGGAGTGCAGGCCGAGACCGGATCGCGCGACCTCGCGTACTGCTGGGGCCGCTGACGCTGTATTGACGATGAACACGGGCGCTGTCGCACACGCGCCTCCAGGCGTGCTTCATCACCACGCCGCGCTCGTGCAGCGCCTTTTCGCCTTCATCTGCGCGTCCCTCGCGCTGCACGCGCTGATCCTCGTCAGCTATTCGCCAGGCGGCAGCGGCCCGCGATCGCACCAGGGCAACGCGCCAGTGCTTCACGCCGAGCTTGCTCCGGCGCCCTCCGATCCTGCCTCCGACGTCGTTGCAGGAGCGGACCGCGGCGCTTCCGGCATCGATGCCACCGCAGCTCCTTCCGAAGGAGCGGGGGCATCATCCGCGGCTGGAGCAGGCCCGGCGGGCGACGGCATTCCGATTCCCGAGAAGTGGTACACCGCGACCGAGCTCACCATACTCGCGCAGCCGCTCGTCATGCCAGCGCTGCGTTATCCCGAAGAGCTCGCGGGCACGGGCGTCTCGGCAAGGGTGCGAGTGAAGGTTTTCGTGGACGAGCTCGGCGTAGTGCGCAAGACGGAAGTCGAGCAGTCCGCGCCCCACCGCGCTTTCGAGACTGCCGCAATGGCGGCCTGGGAGGACGTGCGCTTCACCCCGGCGATCAAGGACGGGCGGCCGGTCAAAAGCCAGAAGCTGCTCGAGTTCGACTTCGAGCCCTGAGCGGGAGACCTATTTTTCCGCCAGCGCCTTCGGCAGCGGAAAAGTCACTTTTTCCACCGCCCCTTCGAGCTCGCGCACGCTTTGGGCGCCCAGCGCAAAGAGCCGCTCGATCACTTGGCGCACGAGCACTTCCGGCGCCGAGGCGCCCGCCGTCACGCCGATCACTTCGCGCCCGGCCACCCACTCGGGCTGAAGCTCTTCCGCGTTGTCGACCATGTATGCCGCGACGCCTTCATTCTGCGCGACTTCGCGCAGGCGGTTCGAGTTCGAGCTGTTGGGCGAGCCGACGACCAGCACGACGTCCGACTCCCGCGCGAGCGCCTTGACAGCGTCCTGCCGGTTCTGCGTGGCGTAGCAGATGTCGTCGCGGCGGGGACCCACGATGTTCGGAAAACGCTTCTTCAGGGCGTCTATCGTGCGACGCGCGTCGTCGATCGAAAGCGTCGTCTGGGTGACGAAAGCGAGATTGTCGCCGTCGCGAATCCGAAGACGCTCGACGTCCTCCGGACCTTCGACCAGGTACATGCCGCCTTCGGCCTGGCCCATGGTGCCTTCGACTTCGGGGTGTCCCGCATGTCCGATCATGACGATCTCGCGGTCCTGCGAGCGCTTCTTCGCGACTTCCACGTGCACCTTCGTGACGAGCGGGCACGTGGCATCGAACACGCGGAACCCTCGCGCGTCCGCCTCCCGGCGCACCGCCTGCGACACGCCGTGCGCGCTGAAAATCACCGTGCTGCCCGGCGGCACTTCGTCGAGCGTTTCCACGAATACCGCGCCTTTGGCGCGCAGATCGTCGACGACGAACTTGTTGTGCACCACTTCGTGCCGCACATAGATGGGCGCGCCGTAGTGATTGAGCGCGCGCTCGACGATCTCGATCGCGCGATCGACTCCGGCGCAGAAACCGCGGGGCTGGGCAAGGAGGACTTGCATGAGTGTAGGTGGGCTCGTCGGGAGGGGAAGTATACGCGTAGCGCCGCGCGCGTCACGCCGGGGCGGCCTTGCCTTTGGCCGTGAGCGCGTCCCAGATGAGGAGCGCAGCGCCGCAGCTTATACCCGCGTCCGCGACGTTGAAGGCTGGCCAGTGGTAACCATAGGCGTGGAAATCCAGAAAATCGACCACCGCGCCAAAGAGTATGCGGTCGATCACGTTGCCGAGCGCGCCGCCGAGGATCAACGCGAGCGCAAGGCAGAAAACAGCCTGCGTCGCATGCTTGCGGATCAACCACGCGATCCACACTGACGCGACCAGCGCAATGCAGATGAAGAAGCCGCGTTGCCAGCCGCCGGCATCCGCAAGAAAGCTGAAGGCGGCGCCGCGATTGTGCACGAGCACCAGATTGAAGAACGGCGTCACCTCGACCGATTCGTAGAGGGCGAAAGTGCGGCTCACGACGTATTTCGTGATTTGATCGGCGATCAGCACCAGCGCCGCGAGACCCAGCCACTTACGCATGAGTGCGTGCTTCCCCCGTTCCGAAGAGATTGGACACGCAGCGCCCGCAGATCTCGGGATGAGCGGTGTCGGCGCCCACGTCGGCGCGGTAGTGCCAGCAACGCTCGCATTTCGCGTGCCCGCTCGGAGCCGCGCGGAGCTTGACGCCCGGGAGCACGGTGTCGACCGCGTCCGCGGCGTCGTCGTTCGCAACGCGCGCCTGCGACGTGATGAAAACAAAGCGCAGGTCGTCGCCGAACGAGCGCAGGAACTCGCCCTCCTCCCCGTTCGCGTAGAGCTCGACTTCGCCTGCGAGCGAGGAGCCGATGCGGCCGGCGATGCGCAGCGTCTCGAGCTGCTTCTGCACGTCCGAGCGCAGCGCGCGCAGCCGCTGCCAGCGGCCGCGCAGGACGTCGGCATCGGCCGGCAGCTCGAGCTCGTACCACGTCTGCTCGAATACAGTCGCCTCGGCTCCGTTCAGCGTTTCCCACACTTCCTGCGCCGTGAAGGAGAGGATAGGCGCAAGCAGTCGCGTGAGGCTGTGCGTGATGTGGTAGAGGGCGTTCTGCGCCGCACGCCGCGCGCGCGAGTCCGCCGGCGCGGTGTAGAGGCGGTCCTTCAGGATATCCAGGTAGAAGCCGCCGAGATCTTCCGAACAGAACGTCTGCAGCTTCTGCGCGACGAGGTGGAACTCGTACGTGGCGTAGTGCCCGCCCGCAGCCGCATCGCTCGCTGAAGCGGCGAGCGAACGCTGAAGATCGTGCGTCATCACCCACGCGTAGCGGTCGATCTCCAGCCAGTCTGCCATCGGCAGGCCATCGCGCGCAGGATCGAAATCCGCGAGGTTCGCCAGCAGGAAACGCAGCGTGTTGCGGATGCGGCGGTACGATTCGACGACGCGCTTCAGGATCTCCTTCGAGATCGAGAGCTCACCCGAGTAGTCGGTCGAGGCCACCCACAGCCGCAGGATGTCGGCGCCGAGCTCGTCCATCACCTGCTGCGGCGCCACCACGTTGCCTTTCGACTTGCTCATCTTGTGGCCGGAGCCGTCGACGACGAAGCCATGGGTGAGCAGCGACCGGTACGGCGCGACGCCGTCGGTCATGGAGGACACCAGGAGCGAGGAGTGGAACCAGCCGCGGTGCTGGTCGGAGCCTTCGAGGTAGAGGTCCGCCGGGTACGCGCTTTCGGCGGCGTGCGAGCCGCGCAGCACCGTGTAATGCGTCGATCCCGAGTCGAACCATACGTCGAGGGTGTCTTTGACTTTCTCGTAATACGCGGCCTCGTCTCCGAGGAGCTCCTGCGGGTCGACCGATTGCCATGCCTCGATGCCCGAGCGCTCGACGCGCTTCGCGACCTCTTCGAGCAGCTCGAGCGCGCGCGGATGGAGCTCGCCCGTCTCCTTGCGGATGAAGAAAGGCATCGGCACACCCCACTGCCGCTGCCGCGAGAGCGTCCAGTCGGGCCGGTTCGCGATCATGCCGTGGAGGCGCGCCTTGCCCCACGAAGGATAGAACTGCGTCGCTTCGACGCCGCGCAACGCAATGCCTCGCAGCGGCTCCGCGGGCTTGACGCCGTTGTATCCGGGAACTTCGTCCATCCCGGCGAACCATTGCGTGGTCGCGCGCAGGATGATCGGCGTCTTGTGCCGCCAGCAGTGCATGTAGCTGTGCGCTTCGATGCCGTGCGCGAGCAGCACGCCTTTCTCGCGCATCAGCTCGACGATCTTCGGATTCGCTTTCCAGATGTGCATGCCGCCGAAAAAAGGCAGCTCCGATGCGTATTTCCCATCCGACAACACCGGCGTGAGAATGTCGTCGTCCTTCATGCCATAACGCCGGCACGAGACGAAGTCCTCGACGCCGTAGGCAGGCGCGCTGTGCACGATGCCGGTGCCGGTATCGAGCGTCACGTAATCCCCGAGATAGACCGGCGCCGTGCGATCGTAGAAAGGATGGCTGAATTCGATCAGCTCGAGGTCCTTGCCCGTCGCCAGCCCAAGCACGCGATACTGGCGAATGCGGTAGCGGCGCGTAAGCGCGAAGCGCCGGCCGTCCGTATATCCGTCGTCGAGCGTAACGGGCTCGATGTCGTCGCCCGCTGGCGCGGGCTTCATCAGGATGTCTCGAGCGACGACGAGGAGCTTGTCTTCTGTTTCGACGAGCGCGTACTCGAACTCCGGGTGCACGTTGAGCGCCTGGTTCGCCGGCAGCGTCCACGGCGTGGTCGTCCAGATGACCGCGTAGCCCGGCTTGTCCGGCAGTCTCGGAAGACCGAACGCTTGCGCGAGCTTCTCGCGCTGCAGGAATGGAAAGCCCACGTCGACCGCGGGGTCCTTGCGGTCCTCGTATTCGACTTCGGCTTCCGCCAGCGCGGAGCCGCAATCGAAACACCAGTTGACGGGCTTCAACCCCCGATACACGTAGCCTTTCTCGAGCAGCACCCCCAGCGCCCGGATTTCGTCCGCTTCGTTGCGGTAGGCCATCGTGAGATACGGGCGGTCCCAGTCGCCGAGCACGCCCAGGCGCTGGAAATCGCGCTTCTGGCGCTCCACCTGCTCGGCCGCGTACGCGCGGCACAGGCGCTGGGTCTCGGCGGGCGGCAGGTTCTTGCCGTGGAGCTTTTCGATCTGCACTTCGATCGGCATGCCGTGACAATCCCAGCCCGGGACGTACGGCGCGTCGAAGCCCGAGAGCGACTTGCTCTTGACGATGATGTCCTTGAGGATCTTGTTGACGGCGTGACCGATGTGGATGTCGCCGTTCGCATACGGCGGCCCGTCGTGCAGCACGAAGCGCGGGCGCCCGCGGCTCGCTTCGCGGATGCGCTCGTAAACGTTGCGCTCCTCCCAGCTTTTCAGCATGAGGGGCTCGCGCTTCGCGAGATCGCCTCGCATCGGAAAAGGCGTGTCGGGAAGATTCAGTGTTTTCTTGTAATCAGCCATTCGTCACTTGGATGTTGGTACCCGCGTCCCGCCGCTTATGCTTCTGCAACCGCGCGTCCTCGCCCGCGAAGAACGCCTGCGCATCCTCCACGTCGCGCGCGATCTGCGCGGTGAGGGCGTCGAGATCCGCGAATTTCTGCTCGTCCCTGAACTTGTGCAGGAAATCGACGCGCACGTGGCGGCCGTAGAGGTCCCCGGAAAAATCGAGCAGATACACTTCGAGCACCGGCTCGGCCGACTGTTTCACGGTCGGACGCACGCCGAGACTCGCCACGCCGCGCAATACCTCGCCCCCTGCCCCGGTCACTTCGACCACGAATATCCCCGCGAGCGGCGGACGATTGTGCTTCATCCGCACGTTCGCCGTGGGAAAACCGAGCTTGCGCCCGAGCCCGTCGCCGCGCACGACGCGCCCGCTGATGCTGTAGGGGCGCCCGAGAAGACGTGCCGCGCGTGCGAGATCGCCGCCCGCGAGCGCTTCGCGAATCGCGCTGCTCGATACGCGCTCGGCGTCGAGCGTCACGCTCGACATCGCTTCCACCGTGTAGCCGAGACGCGCTGCGTGACGCTCGAGGAGCGCGAAATCGCCGGCCCGCCGCGCGCCGAACCTGAAATCGTCCCCGACGAGCACGTAGCGCGCGCCGAGGCCGCGCACCAGGGTCGCTTCGACGAACTCTTCGGCAGGGGTTTGCGCGAAACGGTAGTCGAAGCGGCACACGTAAGTGCGGGCGATGCCTTCGGCCGCCAGCAGCTCCAGCTTTTCCCGGAGCGACGTGAGCCGCGCGGGTGCCTGATCGGGAGCGAAAAACTCGCGCGGATGCGGCTCGAAAGTCATCGCGCAAGCAGGCAGCGAGCGTTCGGCTGCCGCCACGCGCAGCCGGGCGAGCATCGCCCGGTGGCCAAGATGCACGCCGTCGAAATTGCCTATGGTGAGAGCGACAGGGGTTTCGGCAGCCGCAGGAACGCTGCGCAGAGTACGCATACGACTGCGCCGAAGCGCCGGTAAAAGCTTGAATTCTAGCGTGTTTTGCTGTGGCGGGTCTAGGCGTAGCGAGCTCGGAGCGAGCCTCCCTCGATCACCGATGCGGTCTCGGCGTAGACCTCGCCGATCATGATGAGCGCGGGACCCGAGAGGCCGAGATCGGCAACGTGCGGCAGATCCCGCAGCGTGAGCCCGAGGACGCGCCGCTCGGGGAGCGTCGCGCTCTCCACGACGAGCACCGGAGTCGTATCCGCCATGCCTTGCGCGAGCAGCGTCGAAGCGATCATCGCAGCCTCGCCCGCGCCCATGTAAATGACCGTGGTATCGGTGGCTGCGGCCGCTTGCGCCCAATCGTTCGGTTTTTCACCCGCGGCCGCGCGGGGGGTCAGAAACGCCACGCTGCGCGCGATGCCGCGCCGGGTGAGCGAGATGCCGAGCTCCGCGCTCGCGGCGAGCGCAGCGGTCACGCCGGGAATCACTTCGTGCTCGACGCCTGCGGCTTTCAATGCCGCGAGCTCTTCGTGCGCGCGACCGAAGAGCATCGGATCGCCGCCTTTCAAGCGGACTACGGTCCGGTATTTTCGCGCGGCGTCCACGAGGCGCTTGTTGATGAAGCGCTGCGCCGTCGAATGTTTCCCCGAGCGCTTGCCGACCGCAACGCGCTCCGCGTCTCGTGCGAGCGCGATCGTATCCGGGTGCACGAGCGCGTCGTGGAACAAGATGTCGGCGCGCGCGAGCACGCGCGAAGCGCGCAGCGTCAGGAGGTCGGGGGCTCCGGGGCCCGCGCCGACGAGATAGACTTTGCCCTGCATCACGAGGCCGGCGACACGGGTTCGCGACGCCTGAAGAGCGGCAGCGGGCGATCGACCCCGGCCTGGTACGCTTCACCGAAATCGTCGAAAGCCGCGAGCGCGTCGTCGACGTTCTCGCCGTCGCGCAGCGCGAAAGCGTCGAAGCCGCAGCGCGCCAGATAGTAAAGCTGGTCGCGCTGGACGTCGCCGATCGCGCGCAGCTCCCCATTCCAGCCGTAGCGCTGCCGCAGGAGCCTCGCGGTGCTGTAGCCGCGCCCGTCGGTGAAGCTCGTGAACTGCACGGCGACGAGGTCGAGATGCGCGAGATCGGGTGCGATATCCGCCGGATCGTCGTTGCCGGCGAGCCACACGCCGATGG
The DNA here is from genome assembly GCA_964621335.1 of uncultured Streptomycetaceae bacterium. Classification (GTDB taxonomy): domain Bacteria; phylum Pseudomonadota; class Gammaproteobacteria; order Burkholderiales; family SG8-41; genus JAQGMV01. The sequence continues at coordinate 8,034 of CAZULX010000094.1, read as the reverse complement.
CGCTTTCCCGCGCCAGGAGCGCCTCGCGCAGCGCCTGCCACGCCGCGAGCGGCACGATCACGTCGCCGCTCCCGGGCAATTGCGCAGGCGCGCCGCCGGCGCCGGCTTCAAGCAACTGCCAGCGGTCGCGCGCGTGCTTTCGATCCTTGATGAGCGCCATAGACGTGTTCCTTGAAAGGTTCGATGCCGATTCGCCGCACGACGTCGATGAAGCGCTCCGCGTCGCTGTCGCGGCGCGCGAGATAGAGCTCGATCAGCTTCTCGATGACGTCCGCGACTTCGTCCTGTGAGACCGACGGCCCCAGCACTTTCCCCAGCGATGCTGCGTTGCCCTGCGCTCCGCCGATCGAGATCTGGTAATACTCGGCGCCCTGCTTGTCGACGCCGAGGATGCCGATGTGACCGATATGGTGATGCCCGCACGAGTTCATGCACCCCGAGATATTGAGGTCGAGCTCGCCTATGTCGTACACGAAATCGAGATCGTCGAACCGGCGCTGGATCGCCTCGGCAACCGGTATCGATTTGGCATTCGCGAGCGAGCAGTAATCACCGCCGGGGCACGCAATGATGTTGGTGATCATGCCGACGTTCGCGGTGGCAAGGTCGAGCGCCTGCGCCTCCTGCCACACGGCATGGAGGTCGGCCTGGCGCACATCGGGGAGCAGCAGGTTCTGCTCGTGCGTCACGCGCAGCTCGCCGGAGCTGTAGCGGTCCGCCAGATCGGCGACTGCATCCATCTGGTCCGCCGTCGCATCCCCGGGCGGAATCCCCGTCTTTTTCAGGGAAAGGGTGACCGCCGCGTACCCGGGCATTTTATGCGGGTGCACGTTGCGTCTCGTCCACGCAGCGAAGCGCCTGTCGCGCCCGAGGGCGAGCACATACGCACTCGAGAGGGCATCGAGCTTTTCGTAGGCGGGGCGCGTGAAGCGCTCGGCGATGCGCGCGACCTCGGCGGCCGTCAGCGTCGAAGGGGAGTCTTTCAGCTGCCGCCATTCGGCTTCGACGTCGTCCCGGAAGGCGGCCGGCATCAGGTCTTTCACGAGGATCTTGATGCGCGCTTTCCACTTGTTGTCGCGCCGGCCGTAGCGGTTGTAGATGCGCAGGATCGCTTCGAGATAGGTGAGCAGGTGCTGCCACGGCAGGAACTCGCGTATGACCGCACCCAGGATCGGCGTGCGTCCCAGGCCGCCGCCTACCAGCACACGAAAACCGATCTCCCCGCTTTCGTCGCGCACCGCCTGCAGGCCGATGTCGTGCACCTGGGCCGCGACGCGGTCTTCCTGCGCGCCCGAGATCGCGATCTTGAACTTGCGGGGGAGGTAGGCGTATTCGGGATTGAAAGTCGACCACTGGCGCACGATCTCGCACCATACGAGGGGGTCGACGATCTCGTCCGGGGCGACGCCGGCGTAGTGGTCGGTGGTGATGTTGCGCACGCAGTTGCCGCTGGTCTGGATCGCGTGCATCTGCACCGTCGCGAGCTCCGCGAGGATCTCGGGTACGTCCTCGAGCCGGGGCCAGTTGAGCTGGAGGTTCTGCCGCGTGCTGAAGTGGCCCCAGCCCCGGTCGTAAGTGCGCGTGATGTGAGCGAGCGCTCGCAACTGTCGCGCAGCCAGGATGCCGTACGGGATGGCAATTCGCAGCATCGGCGCATGTCGCTGTATATACAGGCCATTCTGCAACCGCAGCGGCCTGAAATCGTCTTCCGGCAAAGCTCCGGCGAGGAAGCGCCGGGTCTGGTCGCGGAACTGCGCTACGCGCTCGTCCACCAGCCGCTGATCGATTTCGTCGTAGATGTACACGCGCTCACCTCGGGTTGCCGAGATAGTAGGCGCCAGCCCTTATAGCTCCAAAGAATATTATGTTAGGATGTCATAAGTACAAGTTCTTAACCGAGGCAGACCCCTCTCTGCCTTAACAACCCCCACCCCAGGGTTGGGGAGGGGGAGTACCGAGGGCACGGAGTGAGGTCTCGATGAAACTTCAGCAACTGCGCTATCTGCGCGAGGTGGTGCGGCGAGGCCTCAACGTATCGGAAGCCGCGGAGGCGCTTTACACCTCGCAGCCGGGAATCAGCAAGCAGATCCGGCTGCTCGAAGACGAGCTCGGGGTGCAGATCCTGGTGCGGCACGGGAAAAGAGTGGTCGACCTGACCGAGCCCGGCCGCATCATCGTCGACATCGCGGACCGCATGCTGCAGGACGCCGAAAGCCTGAAGGCGGTCGGCAGGGAATTCGGCAAGGAAGACATCGGCGCGCTGTCGATCGCCACCACGCCGACGCAGGCGCGCTACGCCCTCCCCTCCGTCGTCCAGCGCTTCCTCCAGCGGCACCCGCGGGTGCGCCTCACGCTGCGCGAAGGCAGCCCCGAGCAGATCGCCGGGCTCGTTGCCGAAGGCGGCGTCGACATCGGCATCGTGACCGAGCTCTTCTCCCAGCTGCACAACGTCGTTTCGCTGCCGTGCTACCAGTGGAACCGCGCCGTCATCACGACCCCGGAGCACCCGCTGCTCGCGGAGAAGCAGCTCACGCTCGAGGCGATCGCGCGCTATCCGATCGTGACCTACGACTTCGCGTTCAACCCGGGCTCGGCGGTCGGCAAGGCTTTCGAAGCGCGCGGCATCAAGACCAACGTTGCGCTGACCGCGGTCGACGCCGACGTGATCAAGGGTTACGTCGAGCTCGGCGTCGGCGTCGGCATCCTTGCGAAAATGGCTTTCGATCAGGCTCGCGACACCGGTTTGCGGCTGATCGACGCGAGCCACTTGTTCGAGCCGAGCACGACGCGCATCGCGGTGCGCAGAAATGCTTACCTCAGGCGCTACGTCTACGACTTCATCGAATTGTTCGCGCCCCACCTGTCGCGCTCTGTCGTCGAGAAGACGATGCGCGGACCGGGCACCGACTACGAGTTATAGGACGTAGCGGCGATAGCCGCGGAAGAATCTACGCCGCTCCTTCGCGAAGCGAAGGGCGCAACGGCGCGCTTAGGCGGCTATCGCCGCTATGACCTATCCTCCGTTGATGAGCTGGGTGACGATGCCGACGATGGAGTCGTGGCTCCAGTCGATGTCGCCGACGAGGCGGTAGCGGGTGCGGCCGTCGGGGCCGATGATGAAAGTGGTCGGCAGGACGAGAACGCTCCAGCCGCGCGTGACTTTCTTGCCGGGATCGAGCAATACCGGCAGATCGAGGCGCGTCTCGGCGAGAAAACGCCGCACTCGCGCATCCGGCTCGTCCACGTTGACCGCTAAAACCGCAAAAGGCTTGCCCGCGAGCTTGTCGCGCAGGCGCTGGATCGAAGGCATTTCGTGCCGGCACGGCTCGCACCACGTCGCCCAGAAATTGACGAGCACGACTTTGCCGCGATAGCGGGCGAGGTCGTGGGCCGCGCCCTGTGCGTCTTTCAATACGAGGGGGGGCGCAGGCTCGCCACCCCAGGGTTGCAGCGCCTGCGCGCCCGGGGCCGGGCCCGGCGCCGCGAGCGCCCACACGAGCGCAGCCGCGGCGAAAAAGCGGCTGGACCAGGGTCTCACGAACACAGAGCCTCCATCATTCTGCGCCTTTGTGGCTGAAGTCGCGCAGCCTGAAGCCGAGGGCCCACAGCGCGGCGAAATACGCGGCAGCCCCTGACACGACGACACCGGCGAGACGCGCGATGCGCTCCGGCGCGGCGGCTGCGAGCCACTCCGTCACCGTTCCCGTCGTCATCCAGAGCACCGCGGCCATGACGTATACCGCAAGTGCGAGCTTGAGGGTGAAAACCGCCCAGCCGGGTTGCGGGCGATAGACCCCCCGGCGGCGCAGGAGCGCGTAGAGGAGACCTGCATTCACGCACGCGCCGATGCTGATCGCGAGCGCGAGACCCGCGTGGCGCAGGTGCCAGACGAGCGCGAAGTTCATGAGCTGTGTCACGACGAGACTCACGATCGCGACTTTAACGGGAGTCCTGATGTTCTGCCTCGCGTAAAAACCCGGCGCCAGCACTTTGACGAGGATGAGGCCGACGAGCCCGGCGCTATAGGCGATCACCGCATTGCGCGTCGCCATCGTGTCGGCGGCCGAGAAAGCGCCATACTGGAAAAGCGTCGTGATGAGCGGCACGGCGAGGATCGCGAGCGCCGCGGCGGCGGGCACCGCGAGGAGGAGCGTTATCCGCAGGCCCCAGTCGAGCAGCCGCGAATACTCCTCGGTCGAGCGGCTCGCGTAATGCCGCGAAAGGCTTGGCAGCAGGATCGTGCCGAGCGCGACGCCCAACAGGCCCATCGGAAACTCCATCAGCCGGTCGGCGTAGTACAGCCAGGACACGCTGCCGGTCACCAGAAACGACGCGAAGACGTTGTTGATGACGAGGCTCAGTTGCCCGACCGACACGCCGAATACCGCGGGGCCCATCTGCTTGATGATCCGCCACACGCCAGAATCGCGCAGGTCGAGCTTGAAGCGCGGCAGCAGCTTCAACCGCACGAGGAAAGGCACCTGGAACGCGAGCTGCAGCACGCCGCCCACGAACACGGCCCACGCGAGAGCCATCACGGGCGGATCGAAATAAGGCGCGCCCCACACTGCGAACACGATAAAGGAAACGTTGAGGAGCACGGGCGTGAAAGCCGGCACCGAAAACCGGCTGTAGGTGTTCAGAATGCCGCCGGCGAAAGCGGTCAGTGCGATGAAAATAATGTAGGGAAAGGTGATGCGCAGGAGGTCGACCGCCAGGTCGTGTTTCTCCGGAGTAGCGGAAAAACCGGGCGCGGTGAGGTAAATCAGAGCCGGCGCCGCCAGCACGCCGATCACGCTGACGACGAAAAGCGCGAGCGTGAGGACCGCGGAGACGCGGTCGATCAGGCGTTTCGTCTCCTCCTGGCCCCGCTGGTTCTTGTATTCGGCCAGTATGGGCACGAAAGCCTGGGAAAATGCGCCCTCGGCGAACAGACGCCGCAGCAGGTTGGGGAGCTTGAAAGCGACGAAAAATGCATCGGTCACGAGGCCGGCGCCGAAAACGCGGGCGATGATCGCGTCGCGCACGAAGCCGAGCACCCGGGAGACGAACGTGAGGCTGCTCACCGTCGCCAGGACTTTGAGTAGGTTCATTTCTTAAGTGGCGCGCGGCTTGTCAAACAGGCGGGACGGACGTATGATACAGCCCTTTTTCCCCAGCAGAATCCGGAGTTTACATGGCGAACACCGCCTCAGCCAGAAAACGCGCGCGTCAGAGCGAGCAGCAGCGCCAGCACAACACGAGCCTCCGGTCCGAGCTGCGCACTGCAGTGAAGAACGTGAGGAAAGCAATCGAAGCGGGGGATAAGGCGGCTGCGCAGAGCGTGCTCCAGGGCGCCTCGAGCACGATCGACCGCATCGCCGACAAGAACATCATCCACAAGAACAAGGCGGCGCGACATAAGAGCCGTCTCGCGGCAGCGATCAAAGGGATGGCTTAACGCCTCTCTCACCGGCCTTCGGGCCGGGCCCATCCAGCCGCAAAGTTGCACGGGCGGTCACGATCGGCAAGAATAGATTCGACGAACGGCGGCTTCCAGGCCGCCGTCCTTTTTTAAGGGCCCCTCATGTCTCATGTCATGAACACCTATGCCCGCCTCCCGGTCGCTTTCGAGCGCGGAGAAGGCGCGTGGCTGTGGGATACGCAAGGCAAGCGCTATCTCGACGCGCTCGCCGGTATCGCGGTATGCGGGCTGGGCCACGCCCATCCGCGCCTCACCCGCGTCCTGCAGGAGCAGGTGGCGAAGCTCGTCCACACCTCGAACATCTACGAGATCGCGCTGCAGGAGAGGCTCGGCGATCGCCTTGCGGCGATCTCCGGGATGGAAACCGTTTTCTTCTGCAATTCCGGATGCGAAGCGAACGAGGCCGCGATCAAGCTCGCGCGCCTCTACGGACACAAACGGGGAACCGAAGCGCCGGCGATCGTCGTGATGGAGAAAGCCTTTCACGGCCGCACGATCGCGACGCTGACGGCGACCGGAAGCCGCAAGGCCCAGGCGGGGTTCGAGCCGCTGCTCCCCGGATTCGTGCGCGTGCCTTTCGACGATCTCGAAGCCGTGCGCCGCGTCGCGGAGAATAACCGCAACGTCGTCGCGGTGCTGGTGGAGCTGATCCAGGGCGAAGGCGGCGTCAACGTGTGCCAGGGCGATTATCTGAAGGGGCTGCGCGAAATCTGCGACCAGAACCAGTGGCTCCTCATGCTCGACGAAGTACAGAGCGGAACCGGACGCACCGGTACCTGGTTCGCGTTCCAGCATTCGGGGGTGAAGCCCGACGTCGTGACCCTCGCGAAGGGGCTGGGGAACGGCGTGCCGATCGGAACCTGCATGGCCGCGGGGGTCGCAGCGACGCTCTTCAAGCCCGGCAGCCACGGCTCGACGTTCGGGGGCAACCCGCTCGCCTGCGCGGCAGGGCTGGAGACGCTCGCCATCATCGAAGCGGACGGCCTCATGCAGAACGCGGTGGAAATCGGTGACTTCCTTCGCGCGCAGCTGCGCGAGAGGCTCGCCGGCACGCCGGGAGTGAAAGACGTGCGCGGCGCGGGGCTCATGATCGGCGTCGAGCTCGAAGCGCCGTGCGGCGAGCTCGTCACGCAGGCGCTCGAAGCGGGACTGCTCATCAACGTCACGGCGGACACGGTAGTGCGGCTGCTGCCGCCGCTCATCTACACGCGCGAGGAAGCGCAGACCGCGCTCGACAGGCTCGTCCCGCTGATCGCCGGGTTTCTCGAGCGCAACGCAGCGTCCGGCGCGGCGCAGGCCGCGGTGCAGCCGGCCTGAAGGCGGCGCGCCCGCTTCGACGACCATGGAGCCGCGGCATTTCCTGCAGGTGAGGGATTTCAGCCGGGATGAGCTCGCCTGGCTCTTCGAGCGCACCCGCTGGATCAAGGAGCGATTCAAGCGCTACGAGCCTTACCGTCCGCTCCACGACCGCACGCTGGCGATGGTTTTCGAGAAGCACTCGACGCGCACGCGCGTTTCGTTCGAGGCCGGCATGCACCAGCTCGGCGGCGCGGTCATCACGCTCATGACGCGCGATACGCAGATGGGCCGCGGCGAGCCCATCGAAGACGTCGCCCGCGTCATCACGCGCATGGTCGATATCGTCATGATCCGCACCTTCGAGCAGACGATCATCGAGCGCTTCGCGGCCCACTCGCGAGTGCCCGTGATCAACGGCCTCACGAACGAATACCATCCGTGTCAGATCCTCGGCGACATCTATACTTTCATCGAGTACCGCGGCGACATCAGGGGCCGCACCGTCGCGTGGATCGGCGATTCGAACAACGTCTGCAACACGTGGCTGCAGGCGGCGGAAGTCTTCGATTTCAACGTGCACGTTTCCACGCCGCCGGGCTACGAAGTGGAGCCCGAGCGCGCGGGGCTCTACGGCACCGACCACTATGAGGAATTCGACGATCCGATGCGGGCGGTGAAAGACGCCGATCTCATCACGACCGACGTGTGGACCAGCATGGGTTTTGAAGCCGAGGACGCCGAGCGTAAGCGCGATTTCGAGGATTGGCAGGTCGACGCGGACATGATGCGCGCGGCCAGGAAAGACGCGATTTTCATGCACTGCCTTCCGGCCCACCGCGGCGAGGAAGTCGCCGCCGAAGTGATCGACGGGCCGCAAAGCGTGGTGTGGGACGAGGCTGAGAACCGGCTGCATACCCAGAAAGCATTGTTGGAATTCCTGCTGCTCGGGCGGGTGGAGCAATGACGCGCCTGCGACGACGCTAGAATCCCGCTTTTCCGGCAGTTTATGGCGGCGCCTCTCCTCGCGGCCGCACATCCCCGTCAAGACCATAGAGATTCGTTCATGAAGAAGATCAGCAAAGTCGTGCTCGCGTACTCGGGCGGGCTCGACACGTCAGTGATACTGAAGTGGTTGCAGGACGTCTACGACTGCGAAGTCGTCACTTTCACCGCGGACATCGGCCAGGGCGAGGAAGTCGAGCCCGCGCGAAGGAAAGCCAAGCAGTGCGGCGTGAAGCAGATTTTCGTCGAGGACCTGCGCGAGGAATTCG
>CAZULX010000093.1:0-9756 GCA_964621335.1 uncultured Streptomycetaceae bacterium | reverse complement strand
GAGCGCGCCGGCACCACCACGTCGTCGCCGGGCCCGATGTCGAGCGCGTGCAACGCGAGCTCGAGAGCGACGCTGCCGTTGGCGAGCGCCACCGCATATTTGACTCCCACGTACCGGGCGAACTCGCTTTCGAAGGAGGCGCACTCGTCGCCGGTCCAGTAATTCGCCCTGCCGGAGACGAGCACCGCGCGCACGGCCTCGATCTCGTCGGGCGCGAAGTGCGGCCACGGCGGCAGCGCCGTCGCGCGCACCGGGTCGCCGCCGTCGAGCGCGAGCGCCGGCTGGGAGAGCGCAGCCGCGTTGCCGAGGATGGTCATGCCAGCGGCCGGCACGGCTGACCGCCGGCGCGGACGCCGTCGGGTATGTCCTTGAGCACGGTCGACCCGGCCCCGATCAGCGCGCCGCTCCCCACCCGCACGCCCGGAATGATCGTCGTGCCCGCGCCGATCAGGGTGAGCGCGCCGACGCTGACGCCGCCGCACAGGTGCGAGCCCGGCGCGATGTGCGCGCCTTCGCCGATGGTGCAGTCGTGGTCCACCGTCGCGCCGGTGTTGACGATCACATTGCGCCCGAGGCGCGTGCCGCTGTTCACAACGCATCCCGCCATGACGACCGTGCCTTCGTCGATCTCGACTTCGCGCGCGATGCTGGCGGCGGGGTGGACCACGCTCGCGAGCGCGCAGCCGTGCTCTATCAGCCAACCGGCGACTTCCATGCGGGCGGCGGTGTCGCCGATTCCGACGACGCCGGTGGCGGTCTCGGTGCGGCGGGCGAGCAGCTCTTCGCGGCCGGTCACGGGGTAACCCATGAGGCGCGTGCCCTGTTTCTCCGGGGCGTCGTCGCACACGAAAAGCACTTTGTTCACCCCGGCGCGCTCGATCGCGTCGATCACGACTTTGGCGTGACCGCTCGCGCCGAACACGAACAACCCTTCACTCATGGCGCGCGCTTCCGGTGAATTTGGACATGGTGGCGCTTCCCGGCTCGGAAATGCCACTCGGCCGCACGATCCGGAGCAGCGTAAGGGCCATGATTCTCATGTCGAGGCGGAACGACACGTGATCGACGTACCACACGTCGAGATCGAATTTCTCTTCCCACGATATCGCATTGCGTCCTTTCACCTGCGCCCAGCCGGTGATCCCCGGCCGCACTTCGTGCCTGCGCCGCTGCTTCTCGTCGTAAAGCGGAAGGTACTCGATGAGCAGCGGACGCGGGCCGACGAGGCTCATCTCGCCTTTCAGCACGTTCCAGAGCTGAGGCAGCTCGTCCAGGCTCGACTTCCGCAGCCACGCGCCCACCGCAGTCAATCGCGCGTCGTCGCCCAGGGGCGCCCCGTCGCGCCCTCGCGCATCGGTCATCGAGCGGAACTTGTAAAGCCTGAACGGCCTGCCGTCGAGGCCGGGCCGCAGCTGTGCGAAGAGTATGGGAGAGCCGAGCGTCGCGCGTATCAGCAGCGCTACGGCGGCGATTGCCGGCAGCGTCAGCAGCAGGCCCGCAGCCGAAAGAGCGACATCGAGTATCCGTTTTCCTTTTGAACCGTATATGGATGACATGCCCGCTCTGCGCCGCCCCGGCGAAGAGCGGCAGCGGGCCGGCTGTCGAATCGTAGCGGCTCGCCGGCCACTTAGTCAAAGGCGCATCGCGCTCGCGGCTCACGGTCGTTGCGTTTGCGCAGCGCCCGCCGGCGGCACGATGCGGACGTAGTAATCGACGAGCGCATCGGTGATCGCAGCGTCCGGGAAATCGCGCAGCGCGCGATCGCGCGCTGCAACGCCCAGGGCGCGCCGCAGCGGCGCGCTCGCGGCGAGCTCCTCCATCGCCGCGCCGAGTGCGGCCACGTCGCGCGCTTCCACCAGCAAGCCCGTCGAGCCGTCTCGAATCGCGTCGGTGATGCCGTAGATGCGCGAGCCGATCGCGGGCAGTCCGGCTGCGGCCGCTTCGACGATCACCGCGCCGAAACCTTCGCGGTGACTCGGCAGACAGAATACGTCCGAAGCGGCCATGTAGCGTTCGGGCTCGTTCGATTGTCCGGTGACGTGGAGCCGCGTGACGTGTGCTCCGCACGCCTCGCGCATCGCCTCGCCCATGTTCTCTTCGTCGGGGCCGACGACGACGAGATGGACGTCGTCGCGCGCGGCCGCGAGAGTGCCGAAAGCGCGGGCGAGCTCGAGCACGCCTTTTTCGCGCGTGAGCCGCCCCACGAAGAGGAAAACCACCTCGTCGGGCCGAATCGCGAGCTGTGCCCGCACCGCTGCGCGCGCGGCGGGGTCGGGTTTGAAGCGCTGCGGATCGACGCCGCACACCGAGCCGTGCCCGAGCACCGCGCCCTCGCCGGCGGCGAGCACACCCTGGGACCGCAGAAAATCGCGCTGGGACGTGCTGTCAACGAGCACGTGCGTATCGAGCGCGGCAAGCACGCGGTCGAGCGTTTTAAGCCCGCATCGCGCGGGTCCGCGGCGGGTCGCCCAGACCTGGCCGGTGAAGGTGTGCAGCCGCACCGGGACGCGCGCGATCCAGCCCGCGAGCGCGCTCAACAGGCCCGCCTTCGGCGTCAGCGAATGGATTGCCGAGAAACGCTCGCGGTGCAGCACGGCCACCAGCCGCGCGAGGGCCCGGCCATCGGCCCACAGCGAGATCTCGCGCCGTATCGGAACGAAGTGGAAAGCCGCGCGCTGCAATGCCGGGTGCCGCAGCGCTGCGGGATCCCCGTTCGCCACGAGGTGAACCTCGTAGTGCTGTCCAAGGGCGGCGACGGGCTTCGCGAGAAATGCTTCCGCGGTGATGGGGGCGGAGACGATGAAACACACCTTGTGCTTCGCGCCCGGCGCGGGATCGCAGTGGCGCGTCATGCCGTGCGGGCTTTCGACAGTGCCGCGAGTTCGCGCAAGGCGTCCTCGATCGTCCTGCGGTGGCGATAGCCGAGGTCGCGCTCGATCGCGGCGGTGCTGTACTCGACGCGGCTCGTGAGCGCGTCCACGCGCGCGCTCGTCAACGGAAAGGCGGGCGCTATCGCCGAGAGCCGCGCCACGATGCGCGCGATGATCTCAGGCACCCGGTGCGGGCGGCGCACGCTGCCGATTTCCGACCCGATCGCCTCGACCATCTCCTCGATCGTGCAGTTCTGAGAGACGACGTAAGTGCGGCCTTTCGCCTGCTCGTGGGTCGCGCACAGGATGAGCGCTTCCACGACGTTCTCTTCATGGATGTAATTTCCGATCGCGCCGGGAGCGCCGATGAAGCAGAAACGCCCGCGCGCGATCGCCTCGATGAGCGCGCGTATGGAGCGGGTGCGCATGCGGCGCCCGATGACCGCCGACGGCCGGACTATCGCGTGGCTGAATGCGTCGGCGCTGGCGGCGACCAGGCGGTCGGCGTCGCGCTTGGTCCGGGCGTAGGTGCTGCGCGGCCGCTCCGGAGTCTTCTCGTCGACGATGCCCTCGCGCGGCGTGCCGTACACCGAAAGGCTGCTCACCTGCACCCAGTGTCCGATGCGGCCTCGTGCACGCGCGAGGAGACTGCGCGTCGCCTCCACGTTGACCGCCTGCATCAGCGGCTCGCGCGCGATCTCCGCGGCGCAGTGGTAGAGCACTTCGGCGCCTTCGAAGAATTCGTCGGGCAGCGCATCGGACGACGTGATGTCGGCGCTGTAGCGCGTCACGCCGGGGAGCGCAGGCAGCGCATCCGCAGTGCGGGCGGTGGCGTGGACGCTGTCGCCGCGCCCGGCGTGCGCGTGAACGAGCAGGCTGCCGACGTAACCCGCAGCCCCGGTGATCGCGACTTTCACGCCTGCACGACCTTCCAGCGCGCGCCGTGCCACAGGCCCTTGAAGTAGCCTTGCAGCGGCGCGAGGCTTCTCTCCCGCACGGCCTGAAAAGCGGCTTCGAGAAAAAGCCCGATCGCCAGCAGCGCGAGGTGCGCCGCCCTGGCGCCTTTGCCGCGGCGCTTCTTGTAGAACACCACGAATTCCCGCACCTTGCGCTCCTGCCGCGGTCCGAGCACCGCTCGGTTCACCGGCGACATCCGGTGCTCGAGCCTCGCGTTCGGGTTGATGTAAAGCCGACCCCCGTAGCGCCCGGCGACGCGCGTGGAGAAATCGATGTCCTCGAGCGCGAAGAAGCCGTTCGCTGCGTCGAAAGGCACCGCTTCGAAAACTTCACGCCGGTACGCGGACAGGCCGCCGCTCAGGTAATCGCTGGGGATGAGCGGAAGACCGGTGCCGGTGGCGACTCCCGTCACGCCGACTCGCGCGTCGTAAAAAATGCCGCGGTGGAAGAAATGAAACAGCGCGAAATAGAACGGCGGCAGCGGCGGCAGATTGGTGACGATGCCGCACGAGCCCGCCATTCGCGGCTCCTGTACGAACCCGAGCTCGATCGCGCGAACGTAATCGCGCTCGAGGACGACGTCGTCTTCGAGAAAGCAGACGACGTCACCCTGCGCGCGGCCCACGGCGACCGCTTTCGCGGCGACGAGACCCGCGATCCGCGGATCGTGCACGTAGTCGACCGCGAGGGGCGTGGCGGTCGAGAGCACGGCCATCACGCGCCGTCGCGATTCGTCGTCCGCGCTCTGGTCGACGATGATGAGCGCGTCGGGAACGCGCGATTGCGCGCACAGGGAAAGCACCGCGCGCTCGAGATCTCCGGGGCGGTTGCGAGTCGGTATGGCCGCGGTGATCAGCATGCGCCTGGCGCCGCCGCACGCGACTCGTCTTTGAGCCCGAGAAACCGCAGCACCAACTCGCGCGTCACGGGCGAGAACAGCCGGTCGCGCAGCGCGACGCCGCTTGCGCGATGGCGCTCGATAGTCGCAGCATCACGCTGCGCGTAGCGCCGGAGCGCCGCCACGAGCTCATCGGCCGTGTAGCACACTGACCACATGTCAGGCTCGAAGTCTTCGGGAATCGGGTTGAGGGTGATACCGCGCGTGCTCCCGAGCACAACCACCGGCACACCATGCGCGAGCGCCTGCACGCACACGCTGCTCGCGCCACTCACGAGCACGTCACAATCGCCGACGAGATCGTCGAAGTCGCCTTCGATTCTTTCGAGATCGCCGGGCAGGCTGGAAGCGAACGAGGGATGGCCTTTGACCCGTACACGCCAGGCACGGCCATCACCCTCATGAACCGCGGGAAACTCGCCCGCAGCCTGCGTCGTCAAGCCGAGCATCTCCGCGCTTTCCTGCGGCATCAGCGGCAGTGCGACGAGGATTCTGAATTCGTTCACGCCCGCGCGCCGCGGCTTCTGGTGCCACAGGCCCGCGAAGCGGAAAGCCGGTGCGACCCCAACCGGCATCCCGGGACAGAACGCCCGCGCGCGATCGACCAGGCCCGGGCCGGTCACCGCCATGCGGTGGGGGGTGAGCCCGAGTCGCATTTCCTCGCTCGTGGGAAAAGTCGAGAGGTAATGGCGCGATACGACGAAACCCTGATAGCCGACCATCGGCGTGTCCGGCAGATAGCGCCTGAAGCCGGCGTTCGAGCCGTGATCGATCTCCTGGTTTTCGAACCAGTCGACGAGCAGCCGGATGGACGCTCCGCTGTCGCGCAGCCGCTGCGCGAGCCGGTAGCGCAGCAGGCCTTCGATTGTGCCGGAGCAGGCGAATGATTCGGCAAACGCCTCGTTCACCATCGGGGCGATGTCGTCGTTTTCGAAGCGGCAGGCCGAGACCTTGAAGCGCAGCGAGCGCAGCGGATGCGTAAGCGCATACGCGTAATCGGCCGCGCGCAGGTAGTCTTCCTTCACTACGAAATTCACGGTGCTCGCGCGCATGGCGCGAAAGAAGCGCCGGTAGTACTTCACCTTGTAGTAGCTCGGCAGGAAATAGACGTTGCGCCGTTCCGCTTCGGTCAGGCACTCGATCAAACCCGGATAGTGGCGGTCGCGATACTCGCCGTCGAAGCTGTCGCGGTAGGCGAAAGTGTCGATCAGCGTGATCGGACCCGCGGGCTTGCGCGGTGCGCCAGGGCGGGTGATGCGTGAAAACAGCGCCTGACTGGCGGTGTGAAATAGCGCGGCGGCCACGCGGTACCCCATCCCCCCCAGAAGCTTCGCGCGGAAGCGGGCCGCGCCATATGTCGCTGACACGGGCACGCGATGGTTGCGGCGGGCGAGCGCCTGGCGCAGCGCCGCAGCGAGGCCTGGCGTCTCGACCACGATCTCGCGCACGGGGCAGCCGCTTTCGACGACACGAATCGCGAGCAGGAACTGACACCAGCGCCAGAACAGGGCGGACGCGAAAATGTTGCGGCTCGCGACCGGCGTCACCCACCAGTCGATGTCGTGCGCGTGCGGCGCGCCGAGCCGCTGTACCAGATCGTTGAACGGGCCTGCGCTCGACGCCGCGATCTGATTGAGCCAGTCGCGGTGAGTCGCGGCCAGCGCGGCGGCGCCGCTCAGGTCCAACATCATCGGTGCGAGCGCTGCGCTGTCTGCACCTCCGAGCGGATCAGTCACCGCCGGCTACCGTGAGGAGCTCGCCGTTGACGAAGCCGGCGCGCTCCGACAGGAGGTACACGAGCGCCGAAGCGACTTCGTCCGGAGTGCCGGCACGGCCCGCGGGAATTTTTGCAACGCGCTTCGCGATCTCTTCGGGCGTGCGGCCCCTGCGTTGCTGGGGCGTATCGACGAAGCCCGCGCGCACCGCGTTCACGCATACACCCGCGGGCGCCAGCTCGCGCGCGAGGCCGCGCATCGCGGCTTCGAGCGCACCTTTGGCCGCGGCGTAATGCAGTGACTTTGACGAGCCTCCGTATTTGGGCGCGATGGAGCTCAAAAAAACGATGCGGCCGCCCGCATCCATTTTCTTGGCGGCAGCGGCCGCGATCGTGAACGGCGCGATGCAGTGCTCGAAGAGCGCGCGCTGCCATGCTCCGGTGTCGAGCGCGTTCCACGCTTGCCACGGCACGGTGCCGGCACACAGCGCCACGCCATGGATCGCGTCGAAACGCTGGTGACAACGCTCGACGAGATCGCGGCAGTCGGTTTCGTCGGCGAGGTCCGACCGCAGCGGCGCGCAGAGCGCACCGGCCGCTTCCAGGCGCGCGTTGAGCGCCTCCACCGCGCGCTCGTTACGACAGTAGTGCAGGCCGAGGCTCACCGCCGGCGCCGCGAGTTGCGCGGCGACCGCGGAGCCGATCGTGCCCGAGGCACCGACGATCAGATATGCGCGGCGCGAGCTCAAAGGATTAGGTTACGGTGCAGCGGTTGCAGGGCGACTGCTCGCGCCGGCGTCCTTCGAGATGCCGCCGGCGGAGCTCGTTGTAGCCAGCCCCGGTCCACAGCGCTCCCAGGCTCGCCTGGCCGATGCCACCCACCGACAGCGTCGACTTGTAGTCGGTGTCGCACGGATTCACCTTGCCGTCCCACCACACGAACATGCGCCGCCAGAGGTCGGAGCACGGGGTGGTGATGTCGTTCACCGGCTGCGAATAGGTGTTTTCCCAGGGGTTGTACTCGACGAACGCGACCTGGTCGACGAGGTTCCCCCACAGTTCTTGCATGGCGTCGAGGTTCTGCTCCGCGCTCACCTTCACGCCGGATACGCGGGTGATGATGTTCGAATCCGGGTAATCGGCCACCCGGATTTTCTGGAACCGCTCGATGTTGGCGAGCACCTTCTCGAGCTTGCCGCCCACGCGGAGCTTGCTGTAGAGCGGTTCGGTGGCGGCGTCGGCCGAGAACACCAGCGTCTTGATACCGCTTTGCAGGATCGCGTGCGAGGCCTCCTCGTCGAGGAGCGACGCGTTGGTGTTCATCTTGAGGTTGAGGAATTTGCCTCGCGTGTAGGCGAGCATGGGCACGATGTCGGGGCACAGCAGCGGCTCGCCGCGTGAAGCGAGCGAGAGGAACTCGACGCGGCCTTCGGCCTGGTCGACGACGCGCCTGAACGTGGCGAGCGTCATGTGGCCCATGTAGCCCGCTGACTTCCTGGTGAAAGTCTTGTCGGTCTCGTAGCAGAACACGCAGCGGTAGTTGCAGACCGAACTCGGCTCGATCTGCAGGTATGGCGGAAAATCGTCGACGATCAGGTTTTGCGGAAAGATCTCGTAGCGGTAGCGGTGCACGAGATAGCGCGGAAGGTCCTCGTCGGCAACGGTGGCGATTTCCTCGACGACGTTCGGGGTCAGCTCGAAGCGTGGAGAGGTCGTCGCGGGCCCGTCGGAGAAGATATCCGCGACCGCCTGCTCGAAGATCTGCCGGTGCGCGGGCGTAAGCGCCTGGACGAGAACCTCCCGCGTCCTCACGGTTGCGATGCGCTCGCGCGCGCGGCCTCCAGCTTCGGCGTGCTTGTGCCGCAGCTCGACGAAGCTATTGTGCTTGCGATAGGCCTTACGCGCGGGCTTCTCCATCGGGCGGTCTACGCGTCCTCGATGCCGTGCTTGCGCAGCCAGAACTCGACCGACGGCACCTGCCACTCGTAATCGATGTCGCAACCGCTCCACGAGCGGATCGGGTGGATGCGCTGCCCCATCCACTTCTGCGGCAGCAGCCCCTCCTCGAGGTTCTCGAGGCAGCGCGGGCGCACGACCGAGACGCCCATGTCCGCGAAATAGACGTCGCCCTGGGAGTCGCGGTCGCAGTTGAGCGTCTTCGGGTTGCCGAAAGTCTCGAACGGCACGAAAGGCTGGAGGCAGCCGCCGGCGTCGAGCTTGCGGGCGCGCAACGGGCTCCACATGTTGTAGACCGAAGTCGTCACCGCGGAATCGAGCGTGGGATCGCGCCGCAAGGCTTCGATCCCTTCGTCGATCAGCTCGCCGGTGACGGTCGCTGCGTTGGCGAAGAGCAGCACCGCGAGCTCGACTTTTTTGCCTTCGCTCGCCACCCGCCGCGTGACCTCCTCGTAGCCGTGGCGGAACACGTGCTCGCCGAGCGCTTCTTTGGTCGCGAGCTCGGGCGGGCGTTCGATCAGCTCGGCTCCGTAGTGGCGGCCGATCGCCATGATCTCGGGGGAATCGGTCGAAATGTACAGCCGGTGCACATAGCGCGATGCGTGCGCGGCCATGAGCGGATAGGCCGCCAGCGGGCGGCCCATGACGGGCATCACGTTCTTGCCGGGAAACCCGGTGCTGCCGGCGCGCCCGATCATGAGCGCGACCACCAGTTGCGTGTCTTCCCCGGTCCTTGCTCCGCTTGGGTTCATGAACGGACTCGGTAGCAGTTGGAGTATGGGTAGCGTCGCACGACTGAAGCGAGGTCAGCTGAGCGCCAAACCGAAGCTACCCGGTGGCTCGCGCATGCCAGCGCGAAAGGGCTACCCGGAATCGGCCGGCATTATACCGCGATTGCCGCTTTTTTCCCGCGAAAGGGGATCAAACCCAGCGTCAGGATGTGGCCGGCCCGGCCACAAAGCGCTCGAGTTGGGTGAGATCGGGCAGCAGGGGAACGGTATCGGGGAAAGCGCCGCGATCCCGCGCGATGCCGAGGAAGGCGGTGCCGGCCTCCTGTGCGCCTTGGTAGTCGGTGATGGCGTCCCCTACCATCAACACGCGGTTGCGGTCGAGGCCGCCTTCGCGGATGCAGGTCGCGATGATCTCGCCTTTGGTTCGCGGCGAGCCGTGCACGCCGGCGAAATAGTGCGCCATGCCGCGACGCCCGACGATGCGCACGAGCTCGGTCTCGGGCGTGCCGGAAGCGACAAAGATCGGCAGGCGCCGGTGATTGTTCTCCAGATACTCGCGCGCGCCGGCCACCCACGGTGCGGCGACCACGGCGTCTTCGACCAGGGCCGAGAAACGATCGCCCAGCGCGG
>CAZULX010000092.1:0-6410 GCA_964621335.1 uncultured Streptomycetaceae bacterium | reverse complement strand
GTTTGGTCAGCTCGTGATCGGTCAGGGTGTCCGTGAGCTTGCTCGCCCATTCCGGCGGGTAGTTCGCTTTCCTGAATGCGCCGCGCTTCAGGTATTGCGGCGCGAGAACCCGCATGCACCAGCCAGGCTTGGCGAGGACCTGCGCAATCAGCTTCGGCGTATATCTAAGTGGCATCGAATAGCCGTTCCTGCGGTCGTGCTCGCGGTTCGCGCCCACCGAGCCGTCGACGGTCACAAGCAGCGTGTCGTATCCCACCGACTTCACACGCTCGACGAATTTCATCCTCTGGCTCACATCCACCCACATATAGAGCTGGAACCAAAGATTGCCGCATCCGGCCTCGTATATCTCTTCCATCGGTGTCAGCGCACTGGTCGCTGCGGTACAGGGCACGCCCATCCTGGCTGCGGCTCTGGCCAGACCGATTTCGCCGCCGTCACTCGTCAGGCCCGCCGAGGCCGTTGGCGAGATCCCGTAAGGCATCGTGATTTTCTTCCCGAAAATCTCGGTCGCGGTCGAACGTTTGGACACGTCCTTGAGAACGCGGTGTTTGATCTTGAGTGACCGGTAGACCTCACGATTGTGTTCTTTGGCTATGCCATCCTCCGCCGCGCCATCTAAATATTCGAATATGCAGCGCGGCAGACGCTTTTTCGCCATCTTCCGAAGGTCTTCGATGCTGTAGGCACCCAGGTTTCCACTATTCATGGCGGACTCCGATGGTCACTTCGTTCGATGCCCGCTATTTGGCCGCCGTGACGACGATTTCCACCAGCGTCGTTGAAGTGCCAAGCTCGACCGCAACGCACGCGCGCGTTGGAGGATTCTTCGGGTCGATCCAGTCGAGCCACGCTTCGTTCATCGCCGTCTTCTGCGCCATGTCCGAGATGTAGACAGTCGCGGCCAACAGCTTTGATTTATTCGTGCCGCATCCGGCGAGCAGTCCGTCGATCGTCGCGAGTACCTGCTTGGTCTGCTCCTTCATCCCGACCGACTTGTCCGCGGCCGTCGTTCCGGCAACGTAAACCGTACCGTTGTGCTCGACCACCTTGCTCAAATGCCCACTGGGCTGGTGACGTTCGATGCTCATCGCGGCATTCTCCTGTATGAAGTTGAGTTAGAGCCGGATGTTCGCCGCCCGAATGACCTGACGCCACTTCGCTTCCCGATGTAGCACCAGGGGCAGACAAAATCGAAAACGACGTCTATGCGCAGAGGCTCGCCCATGTCCATGTCTGGTCCTTGTAAGCTTCGCGCAGTTTAGCTTTCATCCAGGGTCTCGACCGATTTTCTCACCAGGTTGTCATTGCGAGCCCCGCGACGAAGCAATCCCGTGGCGCACGGTTGCGCCGTGTCGGTCACGTCCTCGGCGCCCTGTTCCGGCGCCGCTACTGACGAGGACCGCTACCGCGCTCCTCGTGCGTAGCGGTATCCCCTGCGATTCTCGCCAACGGCGGCCGGGCTGCGGAACTCGCCGCACCGCCTCTACGAAATCTCACGTGGACCACAAGCCACCGCCCTGCCAGTAGAAAGCGATAACGGGGCTCGACAGTCCTCGCCCGAAACCCCGCCGTTGGCGAGCCTCGCAGGGCGCCTCCAAAGGGCTCCAAGGCCGCAACCGACACGGCGCTTGGAGACGCTGCGGCTGGTGCGTGTTAGCGAAAACGACCCGAAGCCGAACTCCGCATCGTCGCAAAGCGGACATTCGGGAGCCCGATAGACAAAGAGCAGTCCCAAGAGCGCCGAGGCTCTGCGTGTCGCGGTGGCGTTCGAGCGTGGGCTGGTTCCGGAACGCCCGTGACCTCCGCCTCGCCCACGACGTGGGATACCGCTCCGTGGAAATAGGTGAAGTGCTGATCCAGCGAGGAGAGGTCCACCTAGCTAGTGCGCCCGCTTTAGTAGCGGCGGCGGATCGCTTCGTGAACCTGTGTGAGCAGCCGCGGCCGCTCGCGCGGAAACCGTATCAAAGGTGCTGATCTATGGACATCCCTTCCACGACTGCAGTATTTAAGTATTCGTGCACCGAACTCAGCCTATTTCCAGCAAATCACATTGATGCCGTAGACTAAATGCCTGATTCCACGCCACACCGAGTTGCATCGCGCATGCGACCGACGGGATAAATGGCAAATACGGAGTTCATTTCGTTAGGGGTGATCTAGCACATGCTTATGCGCAGCGTGCGCGAACGCTACCCGGCAAGAAGCCAGCCTGTGTTCGAGTCGAATCTGCGAGAGGCGGCACGACCTGTCTCCTTCTTGGAATCGGGAGAATAGGAAGGGGAAGGTGTCGAGCGTCCAGCGCCAGGGCAGCCGCGCCTGGTCGAGCCGATAGGCGAGAGTGCGCTCGCGCCGATACGCAGCCCGGCATGGGGTGCGAGCACACCGTGAAAACGGATCAGATGCAGGCGCGCACGCGGCACCAGCGCGGTGTTCCCGATCACGCGCCCTACCGAGCCCGAGCGCGATCCACGAAAAAAGCCGGCCCGCGCGCGCGTGGTGGCGCGGGCCGCTTAGCCCATTCTCACGGCAGCTTCGCCGGCGACGAAAACGGCCTGGTGGCGTCCACCACGAACATGACGAGCTGCGACAAGGGCGTCGTCCCGCTGCTGAAGACTTCCATGGGGGTATCCGGCGCGTGGCCATTCATCGGCTGCCCGGCATCCGCATGCATGACCCCGTGCGGCGTCTTCTGACCCAGTTGGCCGGACAGCACGTAGAACGCTTCGGAACCGGGGTGCGTATGAACAGGTGTCTTGGCACCGGGAGGACCGCCTGCATAGTTGACGCGAAGCAAGTATTCGGGCGCGGTGACCGGCGGCACAGGCCCGATTTCGGTCACCTTGCTCCCGCCAGGCGTTGCACGACCTTTCGGGCCAAGGGTGAACAGCCAAGCCTTGCCTTCGACTTCGGCAGCCAGCCCGGTTGGACCCGCGGCGGCCTGCGCCTCTGCGAGCGTGGGAAAGTTTTCAACCTGCCAATAAAGCGTCCCGGGCGGGAGTTCCTTGAGCTTTTTCTCGGCCACCGCCTTTATAACGAACTTCTGTGCCATGGCCGTCGACTGGAAGGCGCACAGGGTTGCGAAGAGCGCCATGACCAGACTCACGAGAAACTTTTTCATACCGATATCTCCTTCAATGGATGTAATTTGCCGACATGCCGTCGACTTCGTAAGATGTCGCGACGCTCGGCGAGCAAACTCGCTGTCGGCCCGGCCAGTGTTCTCTCGCAGCCCAGCGCAGTCCTGATGAAACGCTTACGATTTCCTTTGGAAGTGATTGCAACGCGAGTTCAAAGGCTTGCATACGCCCACACGAGCCGCTGAAATGCTTGCCGGGAACCGCAGCACGGACATCGCGACACCTGGGCGGCTTCGGATCGGGGAATGGTGGGCCGATCTTTCGACCAACGAACTCGGTCGCAGCAGCGAAACGGTGCGCATCGAACCGAAAGCGATGGAAGTGCTGATGGCGCTTGCCGGCCGTCCGGGCGGAATCGCCACGCGCGAGGAGCTTCTTTCCAGGGTCTGGCCGGGCGTGGTCGTCGGAGACGAAGCGCTGACCCAAAGCATCAACAAGCTGCGCCGGGCGCTCGGCGATAATCCACGCTCACCCCGCTACATAGAGACCATTTCCAAGCGGGGCTACCGCCTGATCGCTCCCGTGAGCAACCACGCGGATGCCCTCCCGCCGCCCGCAGACGAGCGCATTTCGCCGCCCCGGCCTGTAGCGCCAACCAGCAAGCGCATGCGCACACTTATGCTGGTCGGTGGTCTGGCATTCACAGTTCTCGCAGCGAGCGTCTATTTCTACCCATCATCGCAGAAGGTCTCGCCGGGCAGCCTGACTGACCCAAGTGCCGCCACCGACTGGGACACGGCCAGGACGACGTTGGTGACAGTGACCGTGCTGCCCTTCGAGTCGTTAGGAGGTTCCGATGAGCAGGCGTATCTGGCGCGCGGCATCAGCAACGATCTGATGACGGATCTTTCGCGTCTTTCCGGACTGCGGGTGATCAGTGCGCCGAGTACCGAGCTGGGCGCGAAAACGGCTTCGGCTGCGCGATACCTCATTGCAGGCAGCGTCCAGCGTGAATCGGAAGCTTTGAGGATCAACGTGCGGCTGATCGACGCGCAAACGAAGGAACAGCTCTGGTCGGAGCGCTTCGAGAGGCCGTTCCATGCGCTCTTCGGGATCCAGGATGAGATAACCCGCAGCCTGATCGCGAGATTGCCCGCGCAGGTGAGCGGGGCCGAGCGGCGGCGGCTCGCGAAACGCTATACGCAGAATCTGGAGGCCTACGACTACTTCCTGCGCGGGCAGGCGCTGTTCCTGGCAAGGCGCAGCGAGGACAACGAGCAGGCCCGCTATTATTTTCGGAGAGCGATCGATCTGGACGCGAAGTTCGCGCGCGCCTACGCCAGTCTCGCCATGACCTACGCCATGGATTACCGGCTGCGACCGTCGGGCGACGCCTCTCCCCTGCTGGTGCGGGCGTTCGAGCTCGCCGAAACTGCCCGCATGATCGATCCCGACATCCCGGAAATCCACTGGGCGCTCGGTTTCGTTCATGTGCAGAGCCGTCGCCACGAGAAGGCGATGCAATCGCTGCAGAAGGCGCTGGACCTGGACCGCTCCTACGCGGACGCCTATGCATTGATGGGCGGCATCCACACCTATACCGGACAGCCGACAAAGTCGATTCCGCTGCTGCGCACGGCGATGCGGCTCAATCCCGACGCCGGTTATCTCTACTACCAGATACTGGGACGGGCCTATCTGTTCGAGAACGACATCGAGCAGGCGATCATCAATTTGCGCGAGGCGGCGGCGCGAAATCCGGTCGATCTCGAAACGCGCGTATACCTTGCTGCCGCCAGCGTGGCGGCCGGGGATCGAATTGCTGCAGAGTGGGAAGCGGAGGAAATCCGCACGCTGGATGCCGGATTTTCGATGCGGAAGTGGTTCGAAACCTATCCTATGACCAGCCCCAGGCACAAGGAAAAGCTGACCGGGCTCCTCGCCAGTTTGGGGTTGTAAACCGGCGCCGGTTTATTTATCAGGCGAGTGTCTTGCGCAGCTTTGCGATCGTTTCGAGGTGGCGGTCGTGGTCGCCGGCGCAGCGAAGCACAAGATAGCGCGCGTCTTCCTGCACATACGCGTTGAGCCAGTCTGCCGCTGCTGAAGCCGAGCCTGAGAAGCAGGCCTGGCGCTTCTTCATGATGTCGGGGCGCTGGCCGTAGTAGGCCGAGAGATAATTGTTCATGCGCTCCTCTGCCTTCGCGGCGTTTTCGTCGATTGCGAGCGTGAGATAGAGCGCCGGCTCGATCTCGTTCGGATTGCGGCCGGCCTCGCGCGCGATGGTCTGCACTTGGCGCCACTGTGAGAATAGGAAAATTAAACGCCTCTTTTCATTGTCTGCAACTCTATGGCTGGCCCAGGAAGCGATCAAGGCGCGGAGTTTACGGAAAACTCCCCACTCTCGATGATCATTCGAAACCTTCATCGGCGTAGTGTCTAGACATTCGATCGAGAACCTCACGCTGCTGCGCGGTAGTAGTAGTTGAGCATTCCCCCGAGTCTCGGACGGCGCTGAATCTATGCAGACTTCGCTGCACGCTGAGGCGCCGGCCGGCTCAGGCTTTTGCCAAGCCCTTGGTGATTGCGCTCCTTGTGGCTCGCGGCCGCTCGTCGCTGTCTTTAGAGCCCCTAACATACTGAAACACGTGTGCGTTGCTGCCAGAACGGTCGATAACGCGAAGCGGGGCGCAGCTGATATCGCGAATATTAGCAAGCCACGCGACAAAGTGAGCGGCCGTTCTGGCTGCAACCCTTCGGGCTGGCACGACTTTTCGCCCAGCTCCGCGTCGCTCTCCTCGGCAATATTCGCGATATTGCCGTCGTCGCGCTCCTTGATCTGAGCGAAAATCGTGACAGCGCATCACGCGTTTCATTATGTTAGGGGCTCTAAGCGAGACCCGCTTCGCGCTCTGCGCCCTCGCGCGTGAGGCACCAGCCGATCACCACCGCGCGATCCGCGATTCGGACTTCGTAGATCCACCCGCCGGACCGCGCGGGATAGACGTTGATGTGTTTCATACTGAAATCGGGGACTGATCAGTAGAGCCGGTCAGCCCCCGATCCTGGTTATGCCCCGCGGTGCCCGCCGCGATGACCGCCGCGGTGATGTGCGCCGCCGCGTTTGCCCTGTCGCGCGATCATGCTGTCGGCGACCTGCTTCTGCTCGGGCGAGAGCGCGGCATACAGCGGTTTGGCTGCGGCGACCACTTCGTTGAGCCGCGCCGAACGGGCGGCCAGGCGCTGCTGGGTGCGCTCGAGACGATCGATCGCGCTCACGTTGCGGCGCTCGGCACGCTGCGCGCCCGGCTGCGGCGCCTGCGCCCTGCGCTC
>CAZULX010000091.1:0-2594 GCA_964621335.1 uncultured Streptomycetaceae bacterium | reverse complement strand
TCAGGCGGAAACTGGCTCTTGTCGCGCGAGCCGACGCTCTTGATGTGACGGCCCTGGATCTGGATCACCGGGTCTTTCAGCGGCTCGCCGCCGAGGCCGTCGATCAACCTCGCGCCCTTGATGATTCTGATGGGACCTTTGTCCGCTTCGCTTAAAAACTCCTGAGACTTCACTTGGCTCTCCTCCCACCGGTGTCGATTATCTGAAGGCTTTCATCGCCTCCACGAACTGTGCGTATGCGTTCGGGTCTATCGCCCCTTTGCGCGCCGGCGCCAGCGCATAGTCGAAAGCATCGAAGGTGCGCTCGATCTCCTCGCGCTCGATGTCGCGGGCGATGAAGACGATGCGCGAGCGGCGCTCGTCGCCCGGCCACGCGTCGAGCACCACCGGCTCGTGCACCACGGTCTGCACCGCGTGCACGACCACGGGATCGCCTTCGACGTTGAGCACGCCCTTCACCCGCAGGAGGTTGGCGCCTTTCAGGCCCGCAAGCATGTCGAGCCACATCACGAACCCGGGGCGCCGGATCGGCTTCTCATGATAGAGACAGAACGCGCGGATATGCGCGTCGTGGCGGTTCACGTCGTGTGCATGAGCGTGCTCGTGGCCCGCGTGAGCCGATTCGCGAAGCCAGCGCTCGACATCGGCTGCTTTGCTGCGCGCGTCGTACACGTTGCCGCGCAGGAACACCGCGGGATCGATCTCGCCGCGCACGACCTCGTGCAGCTCCGCTCCCGGATTGATGAGGGTGAGGCGCCTGCGCAGCGCGGCCACCGCCTGCGGCGCGGCGAGATCGGTTTTCGTGACGAGCAGTGCGTCGGCGACTGCCGCCTGCTTGACCGACTCCGGGTGCGTGGCCAGCCCGGCTTCGCCGTGCACCGCGTCCACCAGCGTCACGACGTCGTGGAGCCGATACACGCCCGCGAGGGCCTCGTCCGCAACGACGGTCTGCAGCACCGGTACGGGATCGGCGAGGCCCGTCGTTTCGATGACGAGGTGGCTGAAAGGGGGAACCGCGCCGCTCTCGCGCTTCGCGTGGAGATCGGTGAGCGTCTCCACCAGATCGCCGCGCACGGTGCAGCACAGGCACCCGGTGTCGAGCAGCACCATGTTCTCGGCGGGCGTCGAGACCAGCAGATGATCGATGCCGACTTCGCCGAACTCGTTGATGATGACCGCCGCCTGGGCGAACGCCGGATGGCTCAGCAGACGATTGAGCAGCGTCGTCTTGCCGCTGCCCAGGAAACCCGTGATGATCGTAACGGGAATCACGGGCCGCTACGCGGCCTTCGCCTGCTTCTCCGCGTCCGCGGTATAGCGCGCCTCGTACGCGAGGCTGTTCATGCGCGAGCGGTGCAGGAGCGCAGCCTGTGCCGCCGCCACGTTCGCGGCGCTGCCTTTCCACGCCGCCAGCGCGGCCTGCTGTAGCGCCCGGCCGTACGAGAACGAGACCGGCCACGGCAGGCTGCCCTTGAAATTGCGATTCATCGCGTTCAGGTGCGCGCTGGCGACCTCATCGCTCTGGCCCCCCGACAGGAACACGATGCCGGCGACCGCCGACGGAACGGTGCGCTTCAAGACGCGCACGGTGCGCTCGGCGACTTCGTCGACGCCCGCCTGCTGCTTGCAGTCCTTGCCCGAGATCACCATGCTGGGTTTCAGCACCGATCCTTCGAGCGACACACGGTTCAGGTACAGCGCGTCGTAGAGAGCGTTCAGCGTCCACTCGGTCACCACCTCGCAGCGGTCTATCGTGTGTTCGCCGTCCATCAGCACTTCGGGCTCGACGATCGGCACGAGACCCGCTTCCTGGCAGATCGCGGCGTAGCGGGCGAGCGCGTGCGCGTTCTCTTCGATGCACGCCGCGCTCGGGATGTCCTTGCCGATGTTGATCACCGCGCGCCATTTCGCGAACGTGGCGCCCGACTTCACGTACTCGGCGCAGCGCTTCTGCAGCCCGTCGAGCCCTTCGGTGATCTGCTCCCCGGGGGAGAGCGCGAGCGACTTCGCGCCCGCGTCGACCTTGATGCCGGAAAGTATGCCCTGCTTTTTCAGAAGCTCGACGAATGGCGTTCCGTCGGCCGATTTCTGGCGCAGCGTCTCGTCATAGAGAATCACGCCGCTGATGTACTGGCCGAGTCCTTTGGTCGTGAAAAGCATGTCCCGGTAAGCGCGCCGGTTCTCCTCGACGTTCTCCACCTTGATCGAGTCGAAGCGCTTGCCGATGGTGCCGGTGCTCTCATCGGCCGCGAGTATGCCCTTGCCGGGCGCAACTATGGCTTTGGCGATAGAGACGAGATCGATTGACATGAGGGACTCCTGCGAGGTCTGGAATGGCTTACGGATGATACGAAAGGTGCACCCTATTCTAGCGCGACCTCTCAGCCTGAGGCGATGGAGCGAGCACGGCGAGCCGAAGGAAAGGAGGTCTCGGAGGAAAACCTTGGTTTCCCTCTGAGGCGTTTACCGGCCCGCCTCGCGGTGCGAGGTCTCGGAGGAAAACCTTGGTTTCCCTCTGAGGCGTTTACCGGCCCGCCTCGCGGTGCGAGGTATCGGAGGAAAACCATGGGTTTCCCTCTGAGGCGTCCACCGGT
>CAZULX010000090.1:0-5776 GCA_964621335.1 uncultured Streptomycetaceae bacterium | reverse complement strand
GGACACCGCGTCCAAATACGGCTATACGCGCGAAGCGCAGGACCGCTATGCGATCGAATCGCTCACGCGCGCGCAGGACGCCATACGGTCGGGGCGGTTCGCGCGCGAGATCGTCGCGGTAAGCGCCGGCGCCGCTACGGTCGCCGACGACGAGCAGCCGCTCAAGCTGAGCGCGGAGCGCATTCCACAGCTGAAACCGGCATTTCGCAAGGACGGCACCGTCACCGCCGCGAACTCGAGCTCGATCTCGGACGGCGGCGCGGCAGTGGTGCTGATGGCGCTCTCCGAAGCGGAGCGCCGCGGGCTCACTCCGCTCGCGCGCATCGCAGGCCACGCCACCCACTCGCAGGCGCCTGCGTGGTTCACGACGGCACCGGTGGGCGCCATACGCAAGCTCTTCGAAAAGACCGGCTGGGACGCGCGCAGCACCGACCTTTTCGAGATCAACGAAGCTTTCGCGGTGGTCGCGATGGCGGCGATCGACGACCTCGGCCTCACGCACGATCGCGTCAACGTGAACGGCGGCGCGTGCGCGCTGGGACATCCGCTGGGCGCTTCCGGCGCGCGGATCATGGTGACGCTGCTCCATGCGCTCGAGCAGCATGGGCTGAAACGCGGTATCGCCGCGCTGTGCATCGGGGGCGGCGAAGCGACGGCGATCGCGCTCGAGCGCATGACCTGACGCCTCGGGCCCGGGCAGGGTTTCGGGCGCGCCGAGAGGCAATCAGAGAGACAGGACGCGCCATGGACAAGCCGATCGATACCTACCTCGACCCGATCGATTTCTACTTCGATTTCTCTTCGCCTTACGGCTATCTGGCAGCAGCTAAAATCGACGAGATCGCGGCGCGTCACGGACGCACCGTCACGTGGCGGCCGATCATGCTCGGCGTGGTTTTCAAGGTGACGGGACAGCAGCCGCTGGCGACGATCCCGATCAAGGGAGACTACGCGAAGCGCGACATCCAGCGCTCGGCGCGCCTTTTCGGACTGCCTTTCAAGTTGCCGTCGAAGTTTCCGACCGCGAGCACCGCCGCGTGCCGCGCCTTCTATTCGCTCACCGATCGCGACCCGCAGCTCGCCACCGACTTCGCCCTCGCGATCTATACGGCTTACTTCGCCGAGAACCGCGACATCGCCTCGCCCGAAGTGACGATCGCGGTCGCCGCGGAGATCGGCATCCCGCGGGAGAGCATGGCGGCGGCTTTGAACGAGCCCGCACTGAAGGACCGGCTGCGCTCCGAGGTCGACGCCGCGATCGCGCGAGGCGTCTTCGGCTCGCCTTATTTCGTCGTCGACGGCGAGCCTTTCTGGGGATCCGACCGTCTCGACCAGCTCGAGCGCTGGTTAACCACCGGCGGTTGGTAACGGACCGTGGTTTAAGAGCGCGGGGTGCTATGGGTAAGTTAGAGGCGGTGCAGGCGAACATCGTGACGCTCGAGGTCGACGCCATCGTCAACGCCGCGAATACGACGCTGCTCGGCGGTGGCGGCGTCGACGGCGCGATACACCTCGCGGCGGGGCCCGAGCTGCTGGCGGAATGCCGCACTCTCGGCGGCTGTCCCACCGGTGAAGCGCGCATCACCAAAGGCTATCGCCTTCCGGCACGGCACGTGATCCATAGCGTGGGGCCGGTGTACCGCGACGGCCGGCACGGCGAGCCCGAGCTGCTCGCTTCGTGTTACCGCCAGAGCCTAGATCTCGCCGCAAAGCACGGCGTTCGCACGCTCGCATTCCCCGCGATCAGCTGCGGCGCCTACGGCTATCCGCTCGACGAGGCGGTCGGGGTCGCCGTGCGCGAGTGCGCGGAAGGCGTGAAGCGACACGCTATCGACAGCATCGTTTTCGCGTGCTTCGACCAGAGCATGCTCGAGCGCTACGCCAGAGCACTGAAAGGGTAGCCCCACATGCCCGTCATCCGCTCCAGGTTGAAGACGTCGAGCGCCGAATTTCAGGCCGCGGCGCAGGCCATGCGCGAGCGCGTCGCCGAGCTCGAGCAGCGCCTCGCGCGAGCGCGCGAAGGCGGCGATGCGGCCTCGCGCGAGCGCCACCTCGCGCGGGGGAAGCTTCTGCCGCGCGAGCGCGTCGCAGGCGTCCTCGATCGTGACTCCCCGTTTCTCGAGCTCTCGCCGCTCGCCGCCTGCGACGTCTACGACGAGGCGCTTCCGGGAGCGGGCCTCATCACGGGCATCGGCACGGTCAGCGGCGAGCGCTGCGTCATCGTCGCGAACGACGCCACGGTGAAAGGCGGAACGTATTTTCCGCTGACGGTGAAAAAGCATTTGCGCGCGCAGGAGATCGCCGCCGAGAACCGCCTGCCGTGCATCTACCTCGTGGATTCGGGCGGCGCGCACCTGCCGAGCCAGGATGCGGTGTTTCCGGACCGCGACCACTTCGGGCGCATTTTCTACAACCAGGCGAACCTGTCGGCCGCGGGCGTACCGCAGATCGCGTGCGTCATGGGCTCGTGCACGGCGGGCGGCGCATACGTGCCCGCGATGTCCGATGAAACCGTGATCGTCCGCGATCAGGGAACGATCTTTCTCGCGGGCCCGCCGCTCGTCAAAGCCGCAACCGGCGAGATCGTCAGCGCGGAAGACCTCGGCGGCGCCGACGTGCACACGCGCATTTCAGGCGTCGCGGACCACCTCGCGGAAGACGACAGGCACGCGCTCGAGCTCGTGCGCCGCATCGTTTCGAATCTCAACCGCCCCGCGACGCCCCCTCGCGGCCCCGGCGCGCCTCCCGTATACGATCCCGAAGAGCTTTACGGCGTGCTGCCCGCGAGCGCGCGCACGCCCTTCGACGTACGCGAGATCATCGCCCGCATCGTCGATGCGAGCGAGCTCGACGAGTTCAAGGCGCGCTACGGCGCGACGCTCGTCTGCGGTTACGCGCGCATCGAAGGGCACCCGGTCGGGATTCTCGCCAACAACGGGGTGCTGTTCTCCGAATCCGCGCTGAAAGGCACTCACTTCATAGAACTGTGCTGCCAGCGCGGGATCCCGCTGGTGTTCCTCCAGAACATCACGGGCTTCATGGTCGGGCGCAAATATGAAAGCGGCGGAATCGCCAAGGACGGCGCGAAAATGGTGACGGCCGTCGCGTGCGCGCAAGTGCCGAAGTTCACCGTCATCATCGGCGGCAGCTTCGGCGCCGGAAACTACGGCATGTGCGGGCGCGCCTACGGCCCGCGCTTCCTGTGGACCTGGCCGAGCTCGAGGATCTCGGTGATGGGCGGCGAGCAGGCCGCCGACGTCCTCGCGCAGGTGAAGCGCGACGCACTCTCGAAAAGCGGGGTCGCGTGGTCGCCTGAAGAGGAAGCCGCTTACAAGGCGCCGATACTCGAGCAGTACGCCTTGCAGTCGAGCGCCTATTACGCGAGCGCCCGCTTGTGGGACGACGGCATCATCGACCCGAAAGCGACGCGTGCGACGCTCGCACTCGGGCTCGCCATCGCAGCGCAGGCGCCGGCGGTGAAGACCGCGTTCGGGGTGTTTCGTATGTAGAATCGCGCACCATGACAGACAAGATCCTCGCGCGCATCGACGACGACGGCAACGCGACCGTCATGCTGAACCGCCCGAAAGTGCACAACGCATTCGACCCCGAGATGGTCGACGCTCTGACCGACGCGCTGAAGCGGCTCGAAGCCACGCCCGGCGTGCGCGCCGTCGTGCTGGTGGGTGCCGGCACGAGCTTCAGCGCGGGCGCGGACATCGCGCACATGAAATCGAGCGCGAGCTACACGAAGAAGCAGAACTACGCTTCCGCGCTCGCCACCGCGCGCATGCTCTACAAGCTCTATGCCTTGAAGAAACCGACGATCGCGTGCATCCGCGGCGCGGTCAGGGGCGGCGGCTGCGGCCTCGTCGCCGCCTGCGACATCGCGATCGCTGCACGCACCGCGACTTTCAGGCTCTCCGAAGTGAAGCTCGGGATCATTCCCGCAATGATCAGCCCGTACGTGATCCAGGCGATGGGCGCGCGCATGTGCCGGCGCTACATGCTGAGCGGCGAGGAGTTCGACGCGCCGGAAGCGTACCGCATCGGCTTCATTCACGACATCTGCGAGGAGGAGGAGCTGAACGCCAGAGTGGGGCAGATGCTCGCGCAGCTGTACACGAGCGGACCGAAAGCGATGCTCGCGGTGAAGGAGCTGATCTCGCTCTCCGCGCTCGCCCCCATCGCGGAAGAGACCGTGGAAGCGACGGCGCAGCTCATCGCCGATCTGCGCGCGACGCCGGAAGCACAGGAAGGCCTTTCGGCTTTCCTGGAAAAGCGTACGGCCGCGTGGAGGACTCCGCCCGTGAAGCCCGCGAAGCCTCCCGCACGCAGGAAGCCGCGAGCCTCGTGACGGCCGCAGCACGCGCCGCACCGTGAGCGCCGCGGGGAGAGCCGCGCCGCGCACGCTCGTTCCGCTCTACGCCCTTGCGCTCTTCGTGAGCGCGCTCCTCGCCTTCTGGATACAGCCGCTTTTCGCGAAGATCATCCTGCCGCGCTACGGCGGCTCGCCCGCGGTGTGGACGACGGCGGCGCTTTTTTTCCAGCTCGCGCTGCTCGCGGGTTACCTCTACGCGCACCTCGCCTCGCGGCTCGCGTTGCGCGCGCAGCTCGCGCTGCACGCGCTGCTTGTCGCGTCCGCACTGGCGATGCTCCCGATTTCGGCTTCAGCCGTGGGTGCGGGCGCCGACGCGCCCGTGCTCTCACTCCTCGCGGTGCTCGCGGTCAGCCTCGGTTTCCCGGTGTTCGCGCTGAGCGCGACCGCGCCGCTATTGCAGCAGTGGTTCTCGCGCACGGGTCACAGGCACGCCGCAGACCCGTACTTCCTTTACAGCGCGAGCAACGCCGGCAGCCTGCTGGCGCTCGTCGGCTACCCGCTCGTGCTCGAGCCGCTGCTGGGCCTGAAGCAGCAGACGCTGGCGTGGTCCGCTGCCTGCGCCGTTTTCGCCGCGCTGGTATTCGCCTGCGGCGCAGCGGTGTGGCGCGGGCGCTCGACAGCGGTGGCCGCACCCGCCGGGTATCCGCCTGCGGCGACGCCGCTCACCTGGCGTGTGCGCGCGCGCTGGATGCTGCTCGCCCTCGCGCCTTCGAGCCTCATGCTCGGCGTCACCCAGCACATCACCTCCGAGATCGCGGCGGCGCCGTTGCTGTGGCTGATCCCCCTGACTATTTACATCCTCACTTTCGTGCTGGCTTTCGCGCGCACGCAAGTCCTGCCCGCGCGCGCCGTCGATCGCGCCCAGCCGCCGCTCGTCGTCGCGCTCGTGCTGGTGTGGCCGCTCAACAACCATGTCAGCGTGCTCGTGCTGCACCTCGTCGTGTTCGCGGTTACTGCGATGATGTGCCACGCCGAGCTCGCCCGCACGCGGCCCGACGTCCAGCACCTCACCGCGTTCTACCTGTGGCTTGCGATCGGCGGGGCGGCAGGCGGTGCTTTCAACGCGCTCGTGGCACCCGTCGTCTTCGACTCGGTGCTCGAGTATCCGCTCGCGCTCGCGCTCGCCTGCGCGTTGCGGCCGGCGCCGCCGGGCGTGCGCCCAGGACTGTGGAAGGACCTGCTGCCGGCCGCGGCGCTCGCCGCCGCAGCCGCGGCGCTCATCGCCACCGACACACGTCCGTTTGCGAGCACGTGGACGGCGGTCGCCTATCTGCAAGTGGTCGGCGTCGGGCTCTACCTCGCGCATCGCCGGCCGCTGCAGTTCGCGCTCGCGGTCTTCACGGTGATACTCGCCACTCCTTTCGTGCACTCCGCGGAGCGCCTGCTCGAGCGGCA
>CAZULX010000089.1:0-3943 GCA_964621335.1 uncultured Streptomycetaceae bacterium | reverse complement strand
GACCGAGTACTACCCCTACAACCCAAACGGCTCACCGGAAGGCATCACCGGGCTCACCACACCCGACGGCCGCTACACGATCGTGATGCCCCACCCGGAGCGCGTAATAAGGACGGTGAGCTACTCGTGGCATCCGGACGACTGGGGCGAGGACGGTCCGTGGATGCGCATCTTCCGCAACGCGCGGAGGTGGGTCGGCTAGCGCCGACCCGTGTTTAGTGTTTGATGTTTAATGTTCAGTGAAGAGCAGGGGCTAGGGTTTGTCATTCCATTAAACATTCAACATTCATCACTCAACATCGATAAAAAAGGCGGCCGGAGCCGCCTTTTTTATTCCACCTTCGCTTTCCCCCGCAGATCCGCAATCGCTTTCTGCACCATCTGGTTCTGGATGAGCTGGTGTAGCTGCTGCTTCGCTTCCTCGAATGGAGGGACCTTGGTCGCGCGCTCGTCATCGACGCGGATCACGTGGAAGCCGAACTCGGTCTGCACCGGCGCGTCGGTCATGGCGCCTTTCTTGAGCCTCGTGACGGCTTCGGCGAACGGCTTGACGTAGCGCTCAGCGGGGGACCAGTCAAGGTCGCCGCCGCGCGCTTTCGAGCCCGGGTCGGTCGAGTGCTCCGCGGCGAGCTTCTCGAAGCTGCCGCCTTTCTTGATTTGCGCGATGATGTTCTTCGCGTCGTCTTCCTTTTCGACGAGGATGTGGCGGATCTTGTATTCGCGCGCGGGAAGGGTGGGCTTGATCCGCTCGTATTCCTTGCGCAGCATGTCGTCGGTGATCGGATTCTTGCGGAGGTGGTCCTCGAAGTAGGCGTTCACAAGGGCCGTCTGGCGGTCGAGCTCGATGCGGGCGGCGACGAGCGGCTGCTTGTGCAGGCCTCGCTTGACCGCTTCCTGGGCGACGACTTCCTGATTGATCAACGCGTCACGTATGCCTTTGCGCATTTCGGGCGTGTCCTTCTGGCCCTGCGCGACGCGGGCTTTGACGGCCGCGTCGAACCGATACTGCGGAATGCTCGTGCCGTTGACGGTAGCGGCGGCCGTGCTCTGGGCGGCCGCGGCGGGTGCGGCTGTGAATACGGCCGCGAGCAGCAGCAGCGACGGGATACATCCTTTCATGGTCTTTCCTTGTGAGTTTGAGGCGGTCAGATCTCGTCCGGCGCGTAGGCCCGGATCGCAAGTGCGTGTATTTCCTTGTGCATGAGCGGCCCCAGCGCGTCATAGATCATCCGGTGACGCGCCTGTAACGGCGCTCCCGCGAATCGCTGTGACACGACGACGAGCTGGTAATGTCCCCCGCCGCCCTTCGCCCCTTCGTGCCCCGCATGCTGAGCCGAATCGTCCTCGATCGAAATCGACTCCGGGGCGAGCGTGGCAAGCTTCTCGCGGATGAGCTCGGCGACGCTCAAGCGCTCTCGTTCTTGTCCTGGACGTGCTTCGCGAGCATGACCGCCTGCGCCAGCACGAAGACGAGCATCAGGCCGATGCCGCCGAACATCTTGAAGTTGACCCATGCGTCGAGAGAGTAGTTGTATGCGACGTAGATGTTGAGCACGCCCATCAACGCGAAAAAGCCGATCCAGCTCATCAGGAGGCGTGTCCAGACCTCATCCGGCAAAGTGACCTGCTTCTGCATCATCGCGCGCACGAGGTTTTTCCTGAAACCCAGCGCGGCAACCGCGAGCA
This sequence comes from uncultured Streptomycetaceae bacterium, assembly GCA_964621335.1. Taxonomy (GTDB): domain Bacteria; phylum Pseudomonadota; class Gammaproteobacteria; order Burkholderiales; family SG8-41; genus JAQGMV01. The sequence goes on along the minus strand of CAZULX010000089.1, from coordinate 2,257 downwards.
CGCCGCCGAAAAGCCAGTAGAGCACGGTCGGCTTCCACTTGATGAAGGTATCGTCCTTGAAAAGCAGCGTGGCGCCGCCGAACACGGTGATCACCACGAGGGTCACCCACAGCATGTTGTCGACCTTGCGGTGTCTCAGCCAGACCCAGGCTATCTGCGCAAAGGTAGCGCCGATCGCCACGGCCGTGGCGACATAAATGTCGTAGACCTTGAACGCGACAAAGAAGAGGATGACCGGGAAAACATCGAACAGCATTTTCATGGGCGGTCATTATCCCGGTTTGGTGCGTGACAGTCCATGTAACGAACCCGGATCGCGCGGTCGATGCGGCGTCGCGCCGATGCGCAGCGGCGCGCGCTATTTCTCATGCTTCTCGAACTTCAGTGACGCGGAGTTGATGCAGTAGCGCAAGCCCGTCGGCTGCGGACCGTCGTCGAAAACGTGGCCGAGATGCGCGTCGCAGCGGCTGCACAGCGCCTCGGTGCGCTGCATGAAATGGCTCGTGTCCCCCTCAGTCGCGACGTTTTCGCTCACCGCGGGCTGCCAGAAGCTCGGCCAGCCGCTGCCGGACTCGAACTTGTGATCCGAGCGAAAGAGCTCCGCTCCGCAGCAGCGGCAGCGATAGACGCCGTCGGCGTGGTTGTCCCAGTATTCGCCGCTGAAGGCGCGCTCGGTGCCTTTCTTGCGCGCGATCTCGAACTCCTCCGGCGTGAGCTCCTTGCGCCATTCCGCGTCGCTTTTCGTCACTTTCTCCGTCATGCAGGTCTCCAGTCTCGCTTAGGGCAGGCCCGGGTGGCCTAAGTTCCTTCGGTGCTACAACACCTTGCCGGGGTTCATGATTCCCTGCGGGTCGAGGGCGTGCTTGACCGCGCGCATGAGGTCGATCTCCACCGCGCTCTTGTAGCGTCTGAGCTCCTCGACTTTCGCGAGCCCGATCCCGTGCTCGGCGCTGAAGCTGCCGCCGTAGCGCTCGACGATGTCGTAAATGACGGTGGTCACGTCGTTGGCCTCGCGAGCCGCGGCGTCCGCGCGGGCGCGGCCGGGCACGAAAGCGTTGTAGTGCAGGTTACCGTCGCCGAGATGGCCGAAACAGATTACCTCCGCGCCCGGAAATTTGCCGTCGAGCGCCGGGCCCGCTTCGCGGATGAATTCGGGAATGGCGCTGACCGCGACCGAGATGTCGTGGCGGTAAAGCATTCCCGGCTCGCTGCGGGCGGCCTCGGGGATCGATTCGCGGATATGCCACAGCGCCTGGGCCTGTGCGCCGCTCTCGGCGATCGTGGCATCGACCACCAGCCCGGCCTCCATGGCGGCTCCCAGCGCAGTTTCGAGCTCTTCGCGCAATGCTTCCAGCGGGCGGGAATCGGCGAGCTCGGTCAGCACGTACCAGCCGTGCGCGGCGGGCAGGGGGTCGCGGGTCCCGGGTATGTGCCGCAGCACGAGCTCGAGACAGTTGCGCGACATCAGCTCGAAAGCATTGATGCGGTCGCCGCAATGGCGTCGCAGCAGCGCGAGCATCTCGAGGGCCGCATCGGGGCTTTTCACCGCGCTCCACGCGGTCGCGGTCGCGCTCGGCTTGGGAAAGAGCTTGAGCACCGCGGCGGTGATGACGCCGAGCGTGCCTTCGGCGCCGACGAAAAGCTGCTTCAGATCGTAGCCCGTGTTGTCTTTGCGCAGGCCGCGCAATCCGTCCCAGATGCGCCCGTCGGGCAGCACGACTTCGAGGCCGAGCACGAGATCGCGCGTGTTGCCGTAGCGGAGCACGTTCACGCCGCCCGCATTGGTCGAGAGATTGCCGCCGATCATGCAGCTTCCCTGGCCGCCGAGGCTCAGCGGAAAAAGCCGCCCGACGTCATCGGCTGCGTTCTGTATCGTTTCGAGCACGACCCCGGCCTCGGCCGTGAGCGTGTTGTTGAGCGGATCGACTTCGAGGATACGGTTCATGCGCGCGAGCGAGAGCACGATTTCGTGCTGCCCGACGCGAGGCACCGATGCCATGCACATGCCGGTGTTGCCGCCCTGCGGCACGACGGGCGTGGCGGTTTCCGCGCAGAGCTTCATCACCGCTGCGACTTCCTGCGTGTTCGCCGGCCGCACGACCGCCGCAGTCTCGCCTTTATAGATCCCCCGCCAGTCATGCACGTAAGGCTCGGTGTCCTTAGGATCGGTAAGAAGCCCCTGCGGGCCCACGATGGCGCGTAGTCGCTCCAGCAATGCATCGTTCTTCATGGTCGTCAGTATAAACGGGGGCTGCAA
>CAZULX010000088.1:0-3579 GCA_964621335.1 uncultured Streptomycetaceae bacterium | reverse complement strand
CGTAGACGTTCGGCCGGGGTGCGCCATCGGGCTTAAGTGCGATGGCGCACAGAAAGCGCCGCGCCGCTCGTTTATCGTTCACGGTCGACACTTGTCTTTGGGATCCCCGCATGAGCATCACCCCGCACACACGAGCGCTTCGGATTTCGACGGCGTGAGCGCGCAACGCGATGGAGTCGGCGAGGTCATGTCGGCGTTCGAGTTTCAGGAGGCGTTGCGGCACGTCGCGCGCTTCGACTCCCGCCCCCCGGTCGAGAACCCGCTCGCCGTGGCCCTGCAGAGAATCCGGGAAAACCCGGCGCTGTCGCAATCGCGGCTGTTGATCCGCATGCTGACCGCCCTCACCTACGAGCGCGGAGAATTCCGGCGCGCCGAGATATCGGCTTTCGACTCGGCCACGCTTTCGATCGTCATCGCGCTGATCAACGCGGCCCACGCCGGCACCACCGCGCGCGACGACTGGGTGAACGCCGTCAGCGCCTGCGATGCCATCGCCTGAAACTAAGCCTTACGGTTTGGTGCCCAGCAGGTAGCGATCCAGGTCGGACACGAGCGGTCCGACTTCCTTCACCGCGGCGGTCAGCTCCTCGAGGCTCACGCCAAAGCCTTTGCTCCACCAGACGCATTCCCATTGCTGGTCCAGGTCGACGCGCGTGCGGTCTTTCGGTCCACGCGAGATGTGATTGCTTTGCTCGGCCATGATCTTCTTCCTTTGAGAGTGTCTCGCATTAGACCTGCGCCACTGGGATTTCACCGTGCGCCATCGCACATAGCGTGGGAGTCGGTGATGCGTAAGCTCTATGTGCGGTGACGCACCGACAGCGAACCGGGCCGGGGCGCAGCATTCGCCATCGTTGGGTCGGCTCGCTCGCGCACGGCGGGTAAAGCGGAGATCACAGCGAATCGAAGGAGTCCCGCATGCGAATACTGAAAACGGCGTTACTGGCCTCGGCGGTTGCAGCCGCACTGCTCGGCTGCGCACCGCAGACCCCGGCTGTCACGATGGTGATCGAGGACAAGACCTATGCGATCACACCGGCAGCGTTCACCGTCAAGGCCGGCATCGTCAAAGCCGAGCTGACCGAGATGAAAATCACCGAGCGCGTGGAAAAGGATTCCGGCCGCGTGGATACGCCGGCCAAGCTCACCGCCCAGCTCAAGCTGACCAACACCTCGCCGGATCAGACGGTGCGCCTGGTGGGCGGCAAGATGGTGTACATCGACGTGCAGGGCAACCCCATCAAAGTCGAGGAAGCGCGCACCGAACCAACTCTCAGGTTCACTTCCTCGAGCACGAGCCAGCTCGATCCCGGACAGGACGCGACCGAGTCGGTCGACGTGGATTTTCCGGCAGCGGCGCTGAAGGGCAAATCGCTGAAGGAGATCCGGCTCGAGCTCGTTTACGTTCCGACCAACTACCGGCAGGAAACCGTCAATCTGCGCGTGTCAGTCGGCGATTCTTGAAGCGCCGGCCGTAAATCATGTTTGCCCCGACCGGCGTTATTAACACGCCATCCCGCAGCGCGGTCGGGGCGGCAGCGATGTCGGGCGCCAATGCACTCCTTGCGGAAGTGCCGCCCGCCGAGCGCGCTCGCCTCGCGCGCCGTCTGACGCCGGTGTCGCTCGCCTTCGGCGATGTGCTCTACGAGGCGAAGCCGATCCGGCACGTGTACTTCCCGCTCGATTGCGTGGTATCGCTTTTCGCTCCGCTCAAGGACCACCTTGCGGTCGAAGTCGCCGTGGTGGGCCGCGAAGGCATGGTGGGAGTGCCCCTTGCTCTCGGCGTCCGCACCTCGTCGGTCCACGCATTCGTACAGGGCTCGGGCACCGCGCTGCGCATGGAGGCTGCCGCGTTTCAGCGCGAGCTGCAGCGCAACGCCGTGCTGCAGACGGCCATATACCGCTACATCCACCTGCTCATGGGGCAGCATACCCAGACGGCCGCCTGCAACGCGCTGCACCCGATCGAAGCCCGGTGCGCGCGCCTGCTGATGATGACACGCGACCGCACGCAGTCGGACGAGGTGGAGCTCACGCACGAGTTTCTCGCCCGCATGCTCGGGGTGCGCCGCGTCGGGGTGACGGTCGCGGCAGGCAATCTGCAGCGGCGGGGGCTGATCGCATACGCGCGCGGCCGCATCGCCATTCTCGATCCCAAACGGCTCGCCGCCACCGCGTGTGAATGCTACGGCGTGGTCAAGGATCTGTACGACCGTCCCTCGAACTAGGAAAGGACCGCCGGATCATGGCGCAAGCGCCCCCCACGAGCAGCATCATCAACTTTCAGGGGAAGTCCGGAGAACGTTACCGGTTCCAGGCCTGGGCCATGAACACGAAGTTCAAGGCGATGGGGGGCATCTACGTCGTCACCCGGCGCGAATGCCTCGACCGAACTTTCCCCAGCAAAGCGACCCACCGCTGCCTCGCGATCGGCGAGACGGCTGACCTCGCCGCTTCGGCGCTCACCAAGACCGAGCTCGCCGCCTTGACGAAGCAGGGTGCGAATTGCATCTGCGTCTATGCCGTTCCCGACGCCGCGCGCCGCGCCGAGATCGAGCAGGATCTGATCGAAGGCAACGAGCAGTGGGGAGGGCGCCTGCGATACCTGTTCCACGCCGCGGTGCCCGACAGGGCGCCCGGGGACCCGGACGATCGCTGACGTGTCCTAACCGCTGCGCCGGCTGAAGAGCCAATAGCCGGCGCTGCTCTGCTTGGCTTTGTACATCGCGCTGTCCGCGTTCTTGAGGAGCACGCCCGCCGATTTTCCATCCTGCGGATAGATGGCGATCCCGATGCTGGGCTTGACGATCAGGCTCAATCCGTCGAACTCGCAGGGCTGGGCGATGATTTCGGCTATCTTCGCCGCGGCGTTTGCGACGTCGGTCTCGTCCTTGGCTTCGAGCATGAGATACACGAATTCGTCTCCGCCCTGGCGTCCGACGGTATCTGCGTCGCGCACCGCCGCCCTGAGCCGCGTAGCGACGATCTTCAGGACTTTGTCTCCCGCGTCGTGGCCGTGCGTATCGTTGATCGCCTTGAACTTGTCGAGGTCGATGAACATCACCGCGAGGCGCCAGGCGTGGCGCCGCGCCTGCGCCAGCGCGTGCTTCAGCCGGTCGTTGAACAAGCCGCGGTTGGCGAGCCCCGTGACGCCGTCGTGGAGCGAAAGGTAACGCGCCTGTTTTTCCTGGATCTGGGTGTCCGACAGCTCGGTCTGGGTGTCGGACAGCTCGGCCTGGGCGTCCGCCAGCTCGAGCCTGCTTTCGGCGAGCTTGCGCTCGAGCTTCCTGCGCTCCCTCACCTCTTTCGCGACGGCCTGATTCACCTGTGACAGATCGTCTGCGCATTCCTGGACCTTCACTTCCACCTGCTCGCTCTGCAGCAGCGCCTGCTCGACCTGCTCCAGCGGCAGATGCTCGGCGAGCTCCTTCTGGAAGATCTCGTTGACCGAAGAGAGCTCCTGGGCGCATTCCTCGACCCTGTCCCTCACCTGCTCGCTTCGATTGAGGGCGCTTGCGAGCGGCGCCGCCGGAACTGCCGTGTCCTTTGCGATGTAAACCATGACTTGCCGGTCCTTGT
>CAZULX010000087.1:0-6664 GCA_964621335.1 uncultured Streptomycetaceae bacterium | reverse complement strand
CTCCGGTATCGCCGGCGCTTCCGCGCACGACGCGCATCGCCACTTCGATGCTGAACCCGCGGGACTGCAGAAATCGGACCTGACGCGCCTGGTCGGCCACGGAGCCGCGCACGCCCGCGAATTTTCTCACCCACAGGGCTCGGGCGGTTTCGACTTCGCTCGGCTTGAGCGTCGCGAGCGCCGGCGCGATCAGCTCTTCGGAAATACCGCGCCGGAGCAGCACGTGGCGGATGCCGGAGAGCCCCATGCCGGCGCGCTTCGCCTGCACGACCTGGTCGAGCACCCGCGCGTCGGAGAGCCAGCCTCGCGCCGTGAAGTCGTCGAGGAGGCACTCAAGCTCCGCCGGATCGTCGACGTAGGGCGCGAGCTTCGCCTGAAGCTCGCGGCGGGTGTGATCGCGCCGCGCGAGCAGGCGCAGGCCGAGCGCGGCTGCGCTCGGCTCGGTCTTAGGCTTCTTCGACTTCGGCGGGCGCTGGCGCTGCACCCTGGACGCCCAGTGCCGCGCGAACCTTGGACTCGATCTCCCGGGCGATCGCGGGATTCTCTTTCAAGTACTCGCGCACGTTGTCCTTGCCCTGGCCGATGCGCTCCTTGCCGTAGCTGTACCACGCACCCGATTTCTCGACGATCCGGTGCAGCACGCCGAGCTCGATGATCTCGCCTTCGCGCGAAATGCCTTCGCCGTAGAGGATGTCGAACGCGGCGTTGCGAAACGGCGGCGCGACTTTGTTCTTGACGACTTTGGCGCGGGTCTCGGAGCCGATCACTTCCTCGCCTTTCTTGATCGAGCCCACGCGGCGGATGTCTATCCTCACCGAAGCGTAGAACTTGAGCGCGTTGCCGCCGGTCGTGGTCTCGGGGTTGCCGAACATGACACCGATTTTCATGCGGATCTGGTTGATGAAGATCACGAGCGTGTTCGAGCGCTTGATGTTGGCGGTCAACTTGCGGAGGGCCTGCGACATGAGGCGCGCCTGCAGTCCCATCTGCGGCTCGCCCATTTCGCCTTCGATTTCCGCCTTGGGCACGAGCGCCGCGACCGAATCGATGACCACCACGTCGACCGAGCTCGAGCGCACGAGCATGTCGGCGATTTCGAGCGCCTGCTCGCCGTTGTCGGGCTGCGAGATCAGCAGCTGCTCGACGTCCACGCCGAGCTTGGCGGCGTATTGCGGGTCGAGCGCGTGCTCGGCGTCGATGAAAGCCGCCGTGCCGCCGAGCTTCTGCATCTCCGCGATCACCGACAGTGTCAGGGTCGTCTTGCCAGAGGATTCCGGACCGTAGATCTCCACGACCCGCCCCCGCGGCAGGCCCCCGATGCCGAGCGCGATGTCGAGCCCGAGCGAGCCGGTCGAGACGACCTCGATGTCGCGCGCGATCTCGGATTCGCCGAGCCGCATGATGGAGCCCTTGCCGAACTGTTTTTCGATCTGTGACAGCGCTGCCGAGAGGGCCTTGCTCTTGTTGTCGTCCATGTCTGATCCCCGTAACTGGTCCCGCCGAATTATCTCACAACTTTTGCCCGACTACTGAATATATTTACAGTAACGCACATCGGTCGCAGCCGATGACAGCTAAGCCTTAGGTGGTACGCCCGCCAGGGTGTCGTTGAGCACCTGCAGCGCGTGCACCACCGACTGCCTGCGCACCGCCTCGCGGTCCCCCGCGAAATGACGGGTTTCGGTGCGTGGTTCCGAGCCTTCGAGCGCCCACCCGAAGCACACGGTGCCCACCGGTTTCCGGGGTGTTCCGCCCGCAGGGCCGGCGGTCCCGCTCACCGAGACGGCGACCTGCGCGTGGCTCGCGCGGAGCGCCCCTTCCACCATTTCCCGAACGACCGCTTCGGAGACCGCGCCGTGCTCTTCCAGGGTCTCGCTCCTGACCCCGAGCATTTCACGTTTCGAGATGTAGGTGTACGTGACGAAACCGCGCTCGAACCACGCCGAGCTGCCGGGAATCATGGTCACCGCTTCCGCGATCCAGCCGCCGGTGCAGGACTCCGCGGTCGCCAGCATGAAACCGCGCGCTTCCAGCGCACGCCCGGTGCGCTCGGCCAGCTCGTACAGCATCCGGTCCGCCATGCCTACCACCCTGTGCCCGCCCGCACGAGCGCGAGCACGATCAACGTATAGAACGCAGCCGCGACATCGTCGATCATCACGCCCCAGCCGCCTTTGAACGTGCGCTCATAGTACCGGATGGGCGGCGGCTTAAGAATGTCGAACAGCCGAAAAACCAGAAATGCGAACGCCTGCCAGTAACCGTGCACCGGCGTGAAGAAGAGGACGAGCAGGAACGCGACGGTCTCGTCCCACACCATGCCGCCGTGGTCGGGGCGCCCCAGCGCCCGGCCCGTGACATCGCAGGCCCACGCGCCCAGGACGAAAAGCGCGGCGAGGACGCCAAAATACGCGGGCGGCGAAAGCAGCGGCCCGGCGAGCCAGTAGAGCGGCAGCGCGAGCAGCGTCCCGAACGTTCCCGGCGCATACGGCGCAAGCCCCGCGCCGCCGCCGAAAGCGATGAAGTGGGCCGGGTGGCTCACGATGAAACGCGCGCCGGGGCGCTCGGGCGCGTCAACCGAAATGGTCGTATCCCTTCCACCGCGCTGTGAGCGGCCTGCCGATCGCATCGAGGACCTGGACGAGCGGGGTCCCGCGCGCGCGGCGCGCGATGCGGCCGATGAGGGTCACGTCGGTGCGGGCGCGACGCGCCGCGGCGAGCACGTCGGAGCGCCGCCGCGGGGCGGCGGTGAAGCAGAGCTCGTAATCGTCCCCGCCGGCGATGAGCGCCCGCGCCCCGGCGCCGCTCTCCCGCGCCTGAGCGCGCACGAAAGGCGTGGCGGGCAGCGCTTCCCATTCGACCACCGCGCCGACTTTCGATCGCTCGCAGATGTGGCCGAGATCCGCGAGCAGACCGTCGGAGACGTCGATCGCGCTCCGCGCGACGCCGCGCAGCGCGATCCCCAGGGCGACGCGCGGCACCGGCGCGTCGAGGCGCTGCTCGAGCGCGCGCAGCTCGCGCTTTGGTACGCGCACGCGACCTTCGGCGGCGGCGACGGCGAGCGCGGCCGCGCCGAGGCGTCCCGAGACCCACACGTCGTCTCCGGCTCGGGCGCCGTCCCGCCGCAGAGCCTGCCTTCCGGGGACTTCCCCCATGATCTGCACGCAGATCGCGAGCGGTCCGCGCGTGGTATCGCCGCCGATCAGGTCGACGCGATGCTTGCGGGCGAGCGCCATGAAACCGCGCGAGAAAGCGCTGAGCCAGCGCACGTCGACGCGCGGCAGCGCGAGCGCGAGCGTCGCCCAGCGCGGGCGCGCGCCCATCGCCGCCATGTCGGAAAGATTGACCGCGAGCGCCTTGTGCCCGAGGAGCCCGGGGGCGGCGCGCGGCAGGAAATGCCGGCCTTCGACGAGCATGTCGGCCGAGACCGCGAGCTCCATGCCGTCAGTCAACCGCACGAGCGCGGCGTCGTCGCCGACCCCGAGCGTGGCGCTGCGTGCGCGGTGAGTGAAGAAACGGCCGATCAGCTCGAACTCGGAGAGCATCACCCCTGCACTTGGTCGCTTCCTCCGGTGCCCTGCTGCCGCAGATGCGCGTCCCATTGCTTCTTGAGCTTCCTCGCCATGTAGTAGTTGAGCGCGGCGAAAGCGAGGAAGACGAGCACGATGACCGTGCGCGTGCCGGACGCCACGGGGCCCCCGGCCGAAAGCACCCAGACGCCCATCACGAGATTCATTCCGGCCGCGAAGTAGAACATCAGCAGTCGCTTGCGCATTTTCTTGTAGAGCTCGACGTCCATTATGTCTCTCCGCTTTCAGCGTCCGGCGCGCACTTCGATCTCGCGCAGTTGCGCAGCGAGCTTGTCGAGCACGCCGTTCACGTACTTGTGTCCATCGGTCCCGCCGTAGACTTTGGCGAGCTCGACCGCCTCGTTGATCACCACCCGGTACGGCACCTCGAGCTCGCGCTGCAGCTCGTAGCCCGAAAGCAGCAGTATGCCGCGCTCGATCGGCGACAGCTCGACGAACCGGCGGTCGAGGAACGGCGTGATCTGCGCCTCGAGCTCGCGCGCGTTCTCGATCGCGCCGTCCAGCAACGTGCGGAAATACGCGACGTCGCTCCTTTCGAAGCCTTCGCTTTCGGCGAGCTCGGCCGCGATCATCGCCGGGTCTTTACCGGAGAGCTGCCACTGATAGAGACCCTGCAGCGCGAGCTCGCGCGAGCGCCTGCGCGTGCTCCTGCGCGGCGCCGTCTCGCGCCGCTTCGATGTCTGATTCTTTGCTTGCACTAGTCCTCGAGTTTCTTCAGCAGGTTCGCCATTTCGATGGCCGCGATCGCGCAGTCCGCGCCTTTTTCCATCATACGCGCGAGCGCCTGGTCGTCGTTCTCGGTCGTCAGTATTCCGTTGGCGATCGGCACCCCGGTTTCGAGCTGCACCGAAGCGATGCCGCTCGCCGCCTCGTTCGACACGATCTCGAAGTGATAGGTTTCGCCGCGGATGACGGCGCCCAGCGCGATCAATGCGTCGTAACCCCCGCTCTGCGCCATCTTCTGCAGCACGAGCGGTGCTTCGAGCGCCCCCGGAACGCTGACGAGGCGCACGTCCTGCGGCGCGACGCCCTGCCGCAGCAGCGTCGCGGTGCAGCTCGACAGGAGCCCCTCGCCCACGTCCGTGTTGAAACGGCTCATCACGATGCCGATCCGCAAGCCGGCGCCGTGGTGATCGGGGTCGATCTCGTCGATGTTGTCCGAGCGCGTGCTCATGTCGTGTCGCCTGGCTGCAGATACCCGGTGACTTCGAGGTCGAAGCCCGCCATGCTCGGCATGCGGCGCGGCAGAGCGAGCAGGCGCATTTTCTTCACCTTGAGGTCTCTCAGGATCTGCGCGCCGATACCGTAGTTTCGCAGCGCCATTTTCGGCTGCGGCGCGTCGCGCCGCGGCGGTTTGGCGCGCTCGAGGAGCTCGGCCGCGGATTCCTCCCGGTGCAGGAGCAGGATGACGCCGCACTCGGCGCGCGCGATCGTGCTCACCGCGTCGTGGAAATTCCACGAGTGGCTGGTGCTCCCCGCATCGAGGAGATCGATCACCGACAGCGGCTCGTGCACGCGCACCAGCGCTTCCTTCTCGGGGCTCACTTCGCCTTTGACGAGCGCAAGGTGCGTCTCGCGCCCGATGCGGTCGCTGTAGGCGAAAAGGCGAAACGGCCCATGCACCGTTTCGATCTCGCGCTCGGACACCCGCGTTACCAGCGATTCGGTGCGGCTGCGATATTGAATGAGGTCGGTGATGGTGCCGATTTTCAGTCCGTGCCCGCCCGCGAACTCGACGAGGTCGGGTAGCCTCGCCATCTCGCCGTTCTCCTTCAGGATCTCGCAGATCACCGCGGCCGGAGCGAGACCCGCGAGGCGCGCGAGATCGCACCCGGCCTCGGTGTGGCCGGCGCGCACGAGCACGCCGCCTTCCTGCGCCATCAAGGGAAAGATGTGCCCGGGCTGCACGAGGTCGTGCGGGCCGGCGTCGGGCCGTATCGCCGCCTGCACGGTGCGGGCGCGGTCGGCGGCGGAGATTCCGGTGGTGACGCCTTCCGCCGCCTCGATCGACACCGTGAAGTTGGTGCCCAGCGGCGAGCGGTTGGTCGACACCATCAGAGGAAGGTTGAGCGTGCGGCAGCGCTCTTCGGTGAGCGTGAGACAGATGAGGCCGCGGCCGTAGCGCGCCATGAAATTGATCGTTTCGGGCGTCGCGAACTCCGCCGCCAGCAGGAGATCGCCTTCGTTCTCGCGGTCTTCCTCGTCGACGAGCACCACCATGCGGCCGGCCTTCAGCTCGCTGATGATGTCGGCGACGGGGCTCACCGCCGTTTCGTTGCGCAGCGCGTTCATTCAGTGCTCGTGGATAAAGCCGCTCAAAGCCATACGAAACGCGCTTCCGGGCGCTGGAAAAGCGTTCCCGCTTCGCCGGGATCGGCATCGCCCGTGAAGCCGTGCGCTCTCGCGTCGGCGATGCAGTCCCTGAAGCTCGCGAAAGTGCGCTCCGAGGCGCGTTTCTTACCGCCTTCCTCGGTGCGCCGCCACTCCCACTCCCACGCAACCGCGTTCGCGCTGCGCACCGCTTTCGTTATGAATTCCCAATTCATTTGTCCCCCCCGGGTAAGATCTACGCCGCTCCTTCGGTGCAGCTTCGCTGCACCGAAGGGCGGAACGGCGCGCTTCCTGCGCCTATCGGCTACCTACGATCCACCCGGATTGTATCCGCGCGGACTGCGAGAGGCAGTCCTTCATCGCGAATCCGGGTGGTGCATGCGCTCGACATAGCGCGCGAGCATATCGATTTCCACGTTCACGTGCATGCCGGTTTTCAGCCGGTCGAGATTGGTGTGCGCGAGCGTATGCGGTATCAGGTTGACCGAGAAGCGGTCCGCGTCGACCGCGTTGACGGTCAGGCTCACGCCGTCCACTGCGACCGAGCCTTTGCGCGCGACGTAGCGCGCGAGCTCGCGCGGGACCGAGATTTCGAGGAGGCGGTTGTCCCCGTCGGCTTCAAGGCGCTCGACGGTGCCGAGCCCGTCGACGTGGCCGCTGACGAGGTGGCCCCCGAGGCGATCGGCGAGCCGCAGGGCTTTTTCGAGGTTCACCGCGGCACCGTGCTCGAATCCCGCGGCGCA
>CAZULX010000086.1:0-6722 GCA_964621335.1 uncultured Streptomycetaceae bacterium | reverse complement strand
GAGCCGCTCCCAGAAGGCGTCGTCGGTGTCGAGCCGCCACGTGATCGCTTCGGCATAGGCGAGAGCGGCTTTCTGCCTGTCGTCGTACTTCGCCGATTTCTCGAAATTCACCAGATCGTCGGTCTGCGCTTCGTCCAGCTTGTCCCCGAAAGCCTTGATCGAGCGCTGGTTGCCGCAGAACTCGCACTTGACCGAGCGCGAGACGTAGAGCCGGCAAAGCTCCTTCACCGCGTGGTCGCACACCCCGGTGTGGAAGATGTCGCGCCAGGAGTTCGCGAAAGACCAGAAAGCACCCGGCACGTGCGCGCGCACCGCGGAGCTCTCCGGGCGCGGGGTGCCTTCGCGCGCGCACCGCTCCATCTCCTTCCTCATCGCGTCGTCCATTTTCTCGAGCGGAACGTAGCTGATTCTCTGTCCGGACATGGGTACCCTCTCAGGATCGAGCAGACTAAATGCTCACCGGCTTGGCCGCGCCGAGCGCGGGGCGCAGCATCGCAGCGAGCGGAACGGTGAGCAACACCGCGAGACCGATCGTGCCGATCGTGGTGTCGACGCCGGCGGCGTCTCCGAGCAGGCCGTAGCCGAGCGGGGCCGCGATGCCGCAGATCGAGCCCAGCGTGTAGAAGAGGCCGAACGTGCGCGGCAGGCGATCCTTGTCGACGAGGTCGCCGATGGTCGCGTAAAGCACCGAAGAGGTCCCGTTCAGCGCGACCCCGAGGAGCGGCAGCAGGATCATGACGCCAAGGCCGGGAAGCGCGAGCGTCGCGAGTATGCCGAGGCCGGTCGCGACTTCGGTGATGACGATGGTGCGAACGATGCCGAGCCGCTCCGCGAGGAAGCCGCACGCGAGCTTGCCCGCCATGCCGCCGACCAGGACCAGCGGCACTGCCAGGGCCGCCCAGCCCGCCGGTACGCCTTTGTCGATCAGCAGGAACGCGATGAAAGTGAGCAAACCCGTGCGCGTGCTCGAATCGAGAACCTCTATCAGGCAGAGCGCGGTGAACCCCTGGGGGTTGCGGATTCCCCATCCCCGGGCTTTCGGCGCGGGCGCCGCGGCGGCATGCGTAACGTGGGCTGCGCGCGACGGTGCGCTATTCGCGACGAAAAGGAAAATTGCGACCGCGGTCGCGATTCCGATGAAGCCGAACGCCGTCACCGGCGCCTGCCACGATATGCCCGCGAGCAGGCACAGGCTCACCGCGCCGCCGAACGCGAACTTTCCGACGTCGCCGAAGAAGTTGTAGGTGCCGAGGGCGGCGCGGCGCCCTTCGTCCGGGTACGCGTGCGAGATGATGGTGGAGGCGAGCGGGTGCTGGACCGCGGAACCGAGCCCGGCGAAAAAAAGCGCCACGAGTATCATCCAGAAGCCGCTCGAGCCGCCGAGCGCGAGAAACGCGGCGCCCGCCACCAGCGTGCCCAGCGCGAGCAGGTTGCGCTCGCCGAAGCGCTCGGCGAAGAGCCCCGCCGGGATCTGAAAAGCCGCCATCGCGGCGCGGTGCGCGGACCGGATCATGCCGACCTGCGCGAGGGAGAGACCGAATGTCTGTGCGAGGAGCGGCAGCAGCACGTAGGTCACGTCGGACAGGCCGTCGTGCAACGTGTGGGCCGCACAGCAGGAAGCGAGCGATCGCCGCGATTTCTTTTGTACAATACCCGCGTGCATATCGTAGTTTACATCGTAGGCGGTCTTTTCCTCGTCCTCGCGTTCGCCCTTTGCTTCGCTTACTACAGGACCCGCCACCCGGGCCTGCTGCTCATGGCGGGAGCATACGGACTGTCCGGCGCGCTCGCGATCGGCCACGTGCATTGGTGGCCGCTCGTCGTCGGTTTCATCGTCGTGTGGGTGTTCAGGTTCATGGGGTACGAACCGGAAACGCCGAGAGACCCCGGCGCATAGACCGGGGGCCCGGCACGCCTGTTGCCTACTGGCGTAGCCATGTCACGCGTCAGTGTTATCGAAGCTCGATCGGGTGGGGTGCCGCATGGAAGACCTTGACGCCGTCCGCCGCCGCCTCGCGCGCCTCGCGTGGCTGCTCGACAATTCGATTCCGCTACCGGGCCTCCGATTTCGAGTCGGTCTCGACCCGATTCTCGGGCTGATACCCGGCCTGGGGGACGTCATCGGTGTCCTTCTCTCGAGCTACATCGTGCGCGAGGCCGCCCGCATCGGCGCACCGCCCAGCGTGCTCACCCGCATGGCCTTCAACATCGCAATCGAAGGCGTGATCGGCCTCATTCCTTTCGCCGGCGATCTTTTCGACGCCGTATGGAAAGCCAACCAGCGCAACCTCGCGCTGCTCGACGCTCATCTCGGGCATCCTCAGCGCGCGAAGAAATCGAGCCGGGCGTTCGTCGCGGTGCTCGTCGTCGTCCTCGTCGCTTTCATCGCCCTCACCACCGCGCTCGCGGTCGTCATCGTGCGTGCCATCTGGCAGGCCCTTTCCTGATGGCCGGCAAAGCGCGCCGGGGATTGGGGTGGACGGCGATCGTCGCCGCCGTCGCCGCAACCGCGTTCGCCGTGGTACTCGTGCTCAACCTGAGCCTGGGCGACAAACAGGTCGACCGCGTCGTGGAGAGCCTGTACTCGGTCGAAGACCCGCAGTTCACCCGCGTCGTCGGAGCGTTGCTCGGGCCTGCCCTCGTCGGCGGCAACCGCGCGACGGCGCTTCTGAACGGCGACGAGATCTTTCCGGCGATGCTCGAAGCGCTGCGTGCGGCGAAAAAAACGATCACGTTCGAGATGTACATCTACTGGATGGGGGAGACCGGCAAGGCGTTCTCCGATGTCCTTTCGGAGCGCTCGCGTGCCGGGGTAAAGGTCCACGTGCTGATCGATGCCGTCGGCAGCGGCAAGATCGACGACACCTACATCCGCGAGATGGAGGAGGCCGGCGTGGAAGTGCGCCGCTACAACCCGCCGCGCTGGTACACGATCGGGCGCTTCAACAATCGCACCCATCGCAAGCTCGTCGTCGTCGACGGTGCCGTCGCTTTCACCGGCGGCGTGGGCATCGCCGACCAGTGGACGGGCAACGCGCAGGATCCGCAGCACTGGCGTGACACCCATTTCCGCATCGAAGGTCCGGTCGCCGCCCAGATGCAGGCGGCTTTCATGGACAACTGGACGCAGGTCACCGGAAAGGTGCTGCACGGGACCGATTACTTTCCGCCGCTGGCGGCGGTCGGCGCCCATCGCGCGCAGGTTTTCACGAGCTCGCCCGGCGGCGGCGCCGAAAGCATGCAGCTCATGTATCTTCTTTCGATCGCCGCCGCGCGCCAGTCGATCGCGCTGTCGGCTTCGTATTTCGTTCCCGACAATGTCGAGGTCAAGACCTTCGTGCAGGCGATGAAGCGGGGCGTGAAGTTGCGCATCATCCTGCCGGGGCCCCACATGGACGCCGACATCGTGCGCAGCGCGTCGCGCGCGCGCTGGGGCGAGCTGCTCGAGGCGGGTGCGGAGATCTACGAGTACCAGCCCACGATGTTCCATTGCAAGGTGATGGTCGTGGACGAGCTCTGGACTTCGGTCGGGTCGACCAATTTCGACAACCGATCTTTCGCGGTAAACGACGAAGCAAACCTGAATGTCCACGATCGCGACTTCGCGAAGCTGCAGGTGCGCATCTTCGAAGACGATCTCAAGCGCTCGCGCAGAATCTCGCTGGAGGAGTGGCGCGCGAGGCCCTGGAGCGAGAAGCTCTGGGATCACACGATGGGACTGTTCGGATCGCAATTGTGACACCCGGAGGCGCGCGCACCGTGCTTCTGCTGGGCGCCACCGGCTTCATCGGAGAGCGCCTGCTGTGGGCTCTGCGCGAGGCCGGCTACGAAGTCGTCTGCGGCGTGCGCACAGGCTCCGCAGTTCAAGGCTGCCGCTCGATCGAAGTCGATTACATGCGCGATCACCGGGTGAGCGACTGGGCGCCGCGGCTCGAAGGCATAGACGTGGTGATCAACGCTGTAGGGATACTGCGGGAGTCGCCGGGAGCTACGTTCGTGGCGCTGCACGTCGATGCGCCGACTGCGCTTTTCAGCGCGTGCGCGCACGCCGGCATAAGCAAGGTCATCCAGGTCTCGGCTCTGGGCGCGGACCTTCACGCGGTCAGCCGCTATCACGTATCGAAGAAGCGCGCGGACGACGTGCTCGCCGCGCTCGGGCTGCCGTGGGTGATCGTCCAGCCGTCGCTCGTATTCGGCGGGGAGGGCGCGAGTGCCGCGCTCTTCACGCGCCTCGCGGCGCTGCCGCTCGTGCCGCTGCCCGGAGACGGCGGCCAGCACGTCCAGCCCATCCATGTCGATGACCTCGCCGCCGCCATCATCGCGCTCATCGCCACGAGCGCGAACGACCGTCAGCGCATCGCGGCGGTCGGACCGCGACCGGTCGCGTTGCGCGAGTTCCTGGGCGCGCTGCGCCTCGCGATGGGTCTCGGCGTCGCGCGCTTCGTCGTCGTGCCGATCGCATTGGTGCGGCTGGCGGCCGCGGCCGGGGAGCGCATGCCGGGCGCACTTCTCGATCGCGAGTCCTTCGGCATGCTCATGCGGGGAAACGTCGCCTCGCCCGCGCGCATCACCGCCGTGCTGGGGCGGGCGCCACGCCCCGTCGAATCGTTCGTGCCGCCTGCTACCGCGCGTGCAGTTGCCAACGAGGCGCGGCTCGCGTGGCTCCTGCCGCTCCTGCGCGTCGCGGTGGCGATCGTGTGGATCGTGACCGGGATCGTTTCGCTCGGCGTGTATCCCGTCGCCGACAGCTACGCGCTCCTCGCGCGCGTGGGGCTCACCGGCATGGCCGCAGCGGTCGCGCTCTATGGCGCCGCCGTCCTCGACCTCGTATTCGGGTTAGGCGTCTTGATTCTGCGCGACAGACGCTGGTTGTGGCGTGCGCAGATGGCGCTCATCGCGCTCTACAGCGTCATCATCGCGATCTGGCTGCCCGAACAGTGGGCGCATCCGTACGGGCCGATGACAAAGAACCTGCCTTTGTTCGTCGCGATACTCCTGCTGCATGAATTCGATGAGGTCAAGAAGTGACGGCTACCGAAGAAGTGACGAGGCTACCGCAAGAAGTGATGGGGCTATCGCAAAGAGTGACGGCTACCGAAAGGGTTGCTTTTCGACAACCCCTTCTCGTCACTCTTTCGGTAGCGGTCACCTTTTGCGCAAGCCCGGTCACCTCTTCGGCAGCGGTCACCTCTTGCGCGAACCCCGGGTCACCCCTTGCGCGAGCCCATCAACTTCTTCGTAATGAACTCCCACTCCGCCGGATCGACGGGCGTGATCGAGAGCCGGTTACCCGGCTGCAGAAGCCGCATCTTCTCGAGCTTCTTGTGCTTGCGCAGCTCGGCCAGGCTTACGAGCGGCGTCTTCTTCACGAACTTCAATTCCACGTTCACCCACCGCGGTTCTTCGCGTTTCGACTTCGCGTCGTAGTACGGGCTCTTTTTGTCGAATTGGGTATCGTCCGGATGCGCAGGCGCGCTCACTTCGACGATGCCGGTAATGCCAGGCTCGTCGCAGTTGGAGTGATAGAAAAAAGCCTGGTCGCCGACTTTCATCTGGTCGCGCATGAAGTTGCGCGCCTGGTAATTACGCACCCCACCCCACGACGTCTTTTTGTCGCGCGCGATGTGGTCGATGCCGTAGGTCGTCGGCTCGGACTTGAACAGCCAGTAGCGCATGTTTACGTTTCCAGGTGTTGCTTGAAGAAGTCCACGCTCAGAGCGAGCGCGCGATCGGCTTCGGGCTTGCTGTAGGTGCGTCCGCCGTGGCGCGCAAACGCGTGATCGGCGCCCGGATACTTGTGTATCGTCACCAGCGGGTTCGGTGAAAGCCGCCGCTCGAGTAGCTCGTTCACTTCGGCCTGCACCCAGCGGTCCTTCATCGCCATGTGCAGCATGAAAGGGCGATGGAGGTTGGGCGCTTCGCGTATGTTGTGCTCGATGTAGGTGCCGTAATAGGCGACGGCGCAATCGATGTCGGTGCGGCAGCACATGAGATAGCAGAGCTTGCCGCCGAGGCAGTAGCCCACCGCACCGACCTTGCCATTGCACTCGGGAATGCCCTTTAGATATTGCCCGGTGTCCACCATATCCTGCACGCCGAGGTCGTAATCGAAGTCGTAATAGAGGTCGAACGCCTTCTTCACGTCCTCCGGGTTCCTGTCCGAAAGCTCGACGCCGGGCTCCTGCCGCCAGAAAAGATCGGGAACGAGACACACGAAGCCGGCTTCGGCGAACTCCTGCGCATGGCGGCGCATGGTCTCGTTCACGCCCCAGATTTCCATGATGGCGATGATCGCGCCGGCGGGCGTTTCTTCCGGATACGCGACGTGCGCACCCATCACGCCCTCGCGCAGGCGCACCTCGATCTCCTCTGTCCTCATCACGCTACTTCATCTTGATGCCGGCCGCCTTGATGACCTGTCCCCAGCGCTCGTTCTCGGAGCGTATGTACTTGGCGAACTCCGCAGGCGATGTCGCCATCGTCTCCACCGCAAGCTTCTTCATGTTCGCATTCAGTTGCGGATTCGCCATCGTCTTGGTGAGCGCTTTGTGCAGCGTATCGATGACAGGCTGCGGCGTACCCTTCGGCGCGACCACGCCGTACCAACCCGCGAGGCTCACGTCGATGCCGCTCTCCAGGATTGTCGGCACCCCGGGCAGCAGATCGGTGCGCTTGTCGCTGCCCACGGCGATCACGCGCACGCGCCCGGTCTTGATGGGACC
>CAZULX010000085.1:0-4250 GCA_964621335.1 uncultured Streptomycetaceae bacterium | reverse complement strand
CGCCTTTCGGCTTCGGCAAGGACCCGGCCGGCAACGACACCGCCGCGGTGAACGTGCGGTGCCTGCCCGAGGTCGATCGCTCCACTCTCGAGGTCGTGCCCTACGACGGGCGCAGCAAGTAGGCCCGACGGCGGCTCACGCCGCGGCGGGCCGGCGCAGGATGCGCTGAATCCCGGCAACGACCGCCAGCGCGAGCGCGCCCGCCACCAGACCCGCGAGGGCGTTGAGCACCGCGGTCGCCAGCGCTTCGAGCACGCCGCCGACGCCGGCGATGCCGTGCAGCTTTGTAGCGATCGCGTGGACCAGCGCCTCGCCTCCGGGGATGCCGTGCACCAGGATGCCTCCGCCCACCATGAACATCGCGGCGGTGCCCGCGATCGACAGGGTCTTCATCATGTAAGGCGCCGCCACCAGTATCGCGCGCCCGATTGCGCGCTGAAGCGTGGCCGCCGCGTCCGCCCCGCTTTTCTCGCTCAAGTGCAGCCCGGCATCGTCGAGCTTCACGATCCCCGCGACCAGCCCGTAGACGCCCACCGTCATGAGTAGGGCGATTCCGCTCAGCACCGCGACCTGCGTCACGAATTGCGCCGTCGCCACCGTTCCCAGCGTGATCGCGATGATCTCCGCGGAGAGGATGAAATCGGTGCGTATCGCGCCTTTGATCTTGGTTCTCTCGAAAGCCACGAGGTCGACCGCGGGATCGGCGACAGCCTGCACGAGCTCAACGTGGTGCGCCGCGTCTTCGTGCTTGTCGTGCAGGAACTTGTGGGCGAGCTTCTCGAAGCCTTCGTAACAGAGAAAAGCGCCGCCCACCATGAGGAGCGGCGTGACGGCCCACGGCGCGAAAGCACTGATCGCGAGCGCCGCGGGCACCAGGATCAGCTTGTTGAGAAATGAGCCTTTGGTCACCGCCCAGACCACCGGCAGCTCGCGGTCGGGTTTCAACCCGGAAACCTGCTGCGCGTTGAGCGCGAGATCGTCGCCGAGCACGCCCGCTGTCTTCTTCGCCGCGACTTTGGTCATGACCGCCACGTCGTCGAGCACGGTCGCGATATCGTCGAGCAATGCCAGCAGACTGCTCGCCATCCTCACTCCGTTCTACGTGCGGTGAACGAACAGGGGAAACCGAAGGTTCCCCCCGTTACCTCCCTCCTACGGTCATGCTTGCGCATTCCGGCTTCCAGGGCTGAGCAAATGCACAACGTGCGCGCGCTGCAGATAGTACAGCCGGCCGCCGTAAAGCGCCGCCAGCACGAGCAGCACGCCGCGCGCGAGCGACGCACCGCCCGCTTGCGAATAGCCGTGCACGAGCTCGCACGCGAAGACGAGCGCGAGACTGCAGGCGAAGACGCCGGGAAGCGCTTCGCGAAAACGTGCGATCGCGCGGCCTCTCGCCTCGGCGATCATGTAACCGAGGAGCGTAAAAGCGGCGATCAGCTCGAGGAGGCGAAGGATCTCGACCTGGTCCGATGCCGCGTCGGTAAAGCCGAGGCGGAAAGTCCACTCGCCGACGCCGCGCGCGAGCGACGCGAGGGTCGTGAGCGCCAGGTAGCCGCCATACAGAGGCGCGGCAATCGCGAGGAGACGCACCTCGAAACGCCGGTTGTGCTCCGCTCGCGCCACAGGCCGGGCGCCCTGCCACCAGCACCATGCGCCCACCGCGAGCGCGCCCCACAACAATTCGAAAGGGCGCCAGGGCAGCGCGGGAAAAGCCCCGGCGAGGAACCACATCGCCGCGAAAGCCGCGGTGTCGCGCGGCTGTGACGCGCGCGCCGGCCCGAAGTAGTGCCGCTGCAATCCGCCAAGCAGCGTTGAGCCGAAGAGCCCGACGAGAAAAATCATGAGACTGCGTCCGGCTTCACCGTGCGTAGCAAGCGCGCTCACCCACAGAAGCGGAACGAGCAGATAAACGAGCCCCATCAGCGGAAGCTCGAGCGCGAGCCAGCCGAGCGCGCGTCCGTCCGCGCGCGCAGCGCGCGCGATACGGGCATACGCCGCCGCCCCGAGCGCGGCGCCCGCCGAGTTTGCCGCAACGTCGAGCGCCGAGCTGCTGCGCGCCGCTTCGAAAAGTTGTGCCGCCTCGATCCCGAGACTCACGAGCGCGCCGAGCACGAGCGCTGCGAGCGCCGGATGTCCGCGCGCTGACGGTCTCGCCAGCCGGTACAGGAACCCGAGTGGAACGAACAGGAGGACGTTCGCGACGACCTCGAGGGGATCGCCGGTGAAAATGATGCGCCACTCGCGAGGCCACTCGAAGTGGAACGGGAGGAGCGTGACGATCAGCGTCACGCCCAGCATGTACGAGAGCAGCGCGACGCCCAGGCGCGTGCCGGTGTCGGCAGGAGTCGCGGTGAAGCGCGCGGGCGTGTAAGGCTGTGCGCCGGTCACGGCGACGGCGCCGCGGTCGGCCTCATCGGTCGAGAAAACCCAGGGTCTCGAACCGCAGGAAAAGCTCGCGGCACACCCACGCGTCCGTGGCGGCATAGGTGATCTGCTGCTGTGTGAGCCGCTCCGCCGCCCAGTTTGATGTGCGGCTCCCTTTGGGAATGCGGATGTTCAGGAAAATCGCCGCGAGGTTGCGCAGTCCAGTCTGTCCGTAGCCGCAGCGCCGCGCCGTGGCGCCGAGCTCGACCACGTTCTTATGCTCGAATGCGAAGACGTGCTTCAACTCGCGCAGATCGTGCGCGACTGCGACGCCGGCTTTGACCACGGCCGCGTCTTCGAGGAGTGATTTCAGCAGGACGTGCGCGTCGGCGCGCCGCAACGGAAGGAGGTATACCGCGCGCTCCGTCGCCAGCTGTGCGAGGCACGGCAGGTGACTCTCGCCTTTGCTGAATGCGGGACGCGTCTCGGTATCGAAACCGACGACCGTCTCGTTTCGGATATCCTGCATGGCGCGTTCGACCTCGTCGCCGGTGAGCGCGAGGCGCACGTCGCCTTCATAGCGGCGGATGGGAAGATCCGCGAGCTCCTCGCGGGAAATCGAGCGCAGCGTTGCGTTCTGGAAGACGAGGGAGGTGTCGATGGTCATTCGGCCTTAGAGCCTGTTATGGACGTTTTCGAAGCGGCGAACCAACCGGGCTCGCCGACGCTCTCAAAGTTGCACGAATGAAACCTCCGAGCAAGCGATGAGCCGGGCGCTCCCGGCATGGGTGCCCAGGCGCGACAGTGTAGCGGTCCCCAGGATCGGGGTCGCGCTCGCGCTGTCGGTGCTCGTCCATGCGCTCGCGCTGTGGCAGTGGATGCCGCAGCTCAACCGCCCGGCCGACGACACGGCGCTGCGAGAAAAGAGAGGGCCGCTCATCGTCCGGCTCGCGCCTCCGCCGCGCCCCCCCAGGGCGCGTCCCGCTCCCCGCGCAACGCCGCCGCGGCCCGCCGTTCGCCCGCCTGCGCCGGCGCCGGCCCCGAAAGCAGTCCCGCGCCCACAGCCGCGGCCGCCGGTGCTTGCGCTGGAGAAGCCTGCGCCCCGGTCGGCGCCCAAGGCGCCGACGGCGCCTCCCGCCGCGCCACCCACCGCCGCGGACCTCATGGCCTACGTCGAGGCGCAGCGCCGCTCTCGCGGTTTCGCGCCGCCCGCGCCTTCGGCACCGGCGCCGGCCCAGCCGGCTGCAGCCGAGGACGCGAATTCGCGCGCGAACCGCATCGCCGCCGCGAACCTGGGGCTCGACCGCGCACCGGTGTTCGGCGAGCGCAAGAGAGGCGGAGGCATATTCGAGCTCCGGCGCATGGGCTACGACTCGG
Source organism: uncultured Streptomycetaceae bacterium (assembly GCA_964621335.1). Classification (GTDB taxonomy): domain Bacteria; phylum Pseudomonadota; class Gammaproteobacteria; order Burkholderiales; family SG8-41; genus JAQGMV01. Next base: position 509 of record CAZULX010000085.1, on the reverse strand, counting down.
CGGAATTCCTGTTCTTCGGCTGGAACCGGGAGATACGCCGCAACACGAGTCAGGTGATCGAAGTCCGCAAGGGCGGCAACAGCGACATCAGGATCGCGGTGGTGCGCCGGATGATCGAAATCATCCGGGACCACGAAAAAGCCGATTTCATCTGGGAGTCCCCGCGCCTGGGAAGGAATGTGACGCTGTCGGCGCGCGCGCGGGACAATTCGGGGCTGGAGGATTTCCTGATGCGGGAATTTTTCGACGAAGGGCTCGCGCCGGCGCGCCGGTGAGACCGGCGCCTAGCAGCGTGTCGGACCTACCCGCCGACACGCGACCAAGGAAAGGCGGTTACGGAGGGATACCATCGGGTTCCTTCTGTTCGTGGGGCGGCGAAGCCCGAGTGAAGGCGAGCGCCGTCCCTTAGCAGCGTGTCGGACCTACCCTCCGACACGCGACCAAGGAAAGGAGGTTACGGAGGGAAACCATCGGTTTCCTTCTGTTCGTGGGGCGGCGAAGCCCGAGTG